>CAZDSS010000010.1:0-44138 GCA_964508185.1 uncultured Sphingomonadales bacterium | reverse complement strand
CACCTGCCTCTCGATCATGCAGGTGCTCTACGAAGGGCTCGCCGATTCCAAGTACCGGCCCTGCCCGCTGCTCGTCAAATATGTGGAAGCGGGCTGGCTTGGCCAGAAGACCAAGCGCGGCTTCTACGACTATCGCGGCGAACACCCGGTCCCGACCCGCTGAGGCCGCCTTTTCGCGCCGTCAGTGGCGGGCGGCCTGCCGTTCGTCCATTTCCCGGATGATCTCGTAGATCCCCTGCCACTGGTTGTTGCGGCAGCATTCCATGGCGTGACGGCTGCCGAGACAGCGGATCAGCCGCATGGCCGTGAGACGCAGCGCGTCCTGGTTCCGTTCGCGTTCCTGATCGGGCGTCATCATCGCTCTCCTTCTGAAAGCCTTTCCGGTGATTTCCGGCGACGCTTCAAGCGTGACACCGGAAATGGGCGCGAGAGGGGCCGGAATGGGGCGATGTCGCCTTGAAACCCGGTCCTTTGTGGTGCGATCTCCATAAAATGGGCGATGATGCCCCAGGCACAGCGGGGGAGACTTCCATGAATGCGGATGCCAAGGCCATTCTCGATTTCTGGTTCGGGGAACTCGGTCCGAAGGACTGGTTCGCGACGTCCGCCGAGATCGACGGGCGCATCCGCGCGCGCTTCGGCGCTCTTCTCGACGCCATGAGCCGGTCGGATGCCGATCACGCCCCCTGGCTTGCGACGGCGGAAGGGAGCCTCGCCCTCGTCATCCTGCTCGACCAGTTTCCCCGCAACATCCATCGCGGCACGGCGCGGGCCTTTGCGGCGGATGCCATCGCCCGGGACGTGGCGCGGCAGGCAATACGGCGAGGTCACGACCTTGCGACACCCGTCGCCCGGCGGGTCTTCTATTATCTTCCGTTGGAGCACAGCGAACGGCTCGCGGATCAGGAGGAAGCGGTGCGCCTCGTGCGGGAGCGCGCCAATCTTGCGGATTACCTCTATTACGCGGAGCTGCACCGGGACATCATCCGGCGCTTCGGACGCTTTCCCCACCGGAATGCCGTGCTCGGCCGCGAATCGACGGCGGAGGAAGCGGACTGGCTCGCAAACGGCGGGCCCACCTTCGGCACGACCGTCGCGAAGGAGAAATAGCGCGCCTGCGTCTCAGCCTTCGCGCTTGCTCAGGGCCTCGATCTTTTCCTGCATGGCGCGGAGCTGTTCCTTGAGCTCCTGCAGCTCGTCGCCCGCAGGCCTGTCCTTCTTCGGCTCGGGCGGCGGCGTGCGCCCCTCGTCGGCGGCGGCGCCGAAGCCGAAGGGGGAGAACATGCGGGTCGCCCGCTCGAAGGCGGCCATGTTCTGCCGCGCCATCTCCTCGAAGGACGAGGTGAAGGCCTTGGCCGGCGCCTTGAGCTGCTCCTGCAGATACTGCCGGTATTGCTCCTGGTTGCGGGTGAACATGTCCATGGTCGCCTCCAGATACCGGGGCAGCATGGAGTTCAGCCCTTCGCCGTAGAGAGAGATGAGCTGGCGCAGGAAATTGAGCGGCAGCAGCGTCTCGCCCTTGCTTTCTTCCTCGAAGATGATCTGGGCCAGGACGGCGCGGGTGATGTCGTCGCCGGTCTTGGCGTCGGTGACCACGAAATCGCGCCCGTCCTTCACCATCTGGGCGAGGTATTCAAGTGTCACGTAGCTCGACGTCTCCGTGTTGTAGAGACGGCGGTTGGCGTATTTCTTGATGATGACGGGATCCTTGGCGGAACTTTTTTCGGCCACCCTGCTCTCCTCGCCCCATGGACCCTGCCGGTCGGGGGACCTCGCTTCGTCGGTTGACTCGGGCGGCGCGTCACGGCCATTCGGCGGCAAGCGGCGCACCCCCCGGCGGCGCTCACTTGCGGACAATGGAGAACCTGTGAGACATTGGTCGTCGCCCGACTTCCGGCATAGTTTCAAACTTTTGCTGCGAAGCGCAAGGGAATTGTTGCGGCACAGCAGGAGGACCCGTGCCCCACGAGAACGACCGCCCGGGGGAGGCGATCGAGGCCTATCTCGATCTCTGGCAGCGCAATCTCCTGGCCTATGCCAACGAGGCGCCCCTGCAGGCGCTGCTCGACCTTGCGCGCGCAGAGCTTGAGAAGAGCGCGGCCAAAGGCGCCGTCCGGCCGGGGGAGAGCGCCTGACGTGGCGGAACGGCCGCCCTTCGACCGGAGGCTCGCCCCCCGTCCCCTGGGGTTCCACCTCATGACGTCCTCCGCCACCTGGCTCGGCGCCGCCGCAGCCTGGCCCGCCTTTCGCGCGGGCCTTCTGCCGATCCATCCCGACCTGAGGGACGACGCGGAAGCCCTGCGACGGTCCATCACGAAGCTCGGGACGGAAGCCGATCTGCAGGCGGCATCACTTGCCCAGCGGCGGATCGCCCAGATGCTCGCGGGCATCGAGAAGTACCAGAAGCACCCCCACCGCCGCCGCCTTGCGGATCCCTCCGCCCTCGTGACCCGCGGCGGCTGCCGGCTGCTCGATTACGCGCCCGAAAGCCACGGGCCCGTGATCTTCGCCGTGCCGTCGCTCATCAATCCCGCCTTCATCCTGGATCTCGACGAGGACGCGAGCCTCATGCGCCATCTCGCGGCCCGCGGCTTCCGGCCCATGCTCATGGACTGGGGAAGCCCCGGCGCGGCGGAGCGGGATTTCGGGCTCGACGAATATGTCCTCGACCGGCTCGTCCCCGCGATCGCGGCGGCGGCGGAGGCTGCGGGGGGACCCGTGGTTCTTCTCGGCTATTGCATGGGCGGCAATCTCGCCCTTGCAGCCGCCCTCCATCGGCCGGATCTCGTCCGCGGTCTCGCGCTGGTCGCGACCCCCTGGGACTTTCACGCCGAAGGCGCGATCCTGATCCGCGCGCTCACCAATCTCATGACCGGAAGCCTCGCCCTTCTGCCCCCCGGCGCGCCGGTGCCCGTCGACCTGTTGCAGATCTTCTTCGCCAGCATCGATCCAACCTTGAGCGACCGCAAGTTCCGCCGCTTCGCCCGCATGGAGACGGACAGTGCTGCGGCGCAGCGATTCGTCCTCATCGAGGATTGGGCCAATGACGGCCCGCCGCTTGCCCGCAAGGTGGCCGAAGATTGCCTTCGCGACTGGTACGGACGCAATCTTCCGGCGCGAGGCGAATGGCGGCTGGGCCAAAAGACCATTGCGCCCAATGACCTGGACATGCCGGTCCTCGTCGCCGTCCCGCGTGCGGACCGCATCGTCCCGCCCGCTTCCGCCGCCGCCGTCCTGCCCCTGTTGCGGGAGCCAAGGGTGATCGAGGGGCGATCCGGCCATGTGGCGATGATGGCGGGGATCGGGGCCGAGCAAAGCCTGTGGGATCCCCTCGCACAGTGGGCCACGGAAATTGCGGTATGATATTACCGTGAAATAGCGACTTTGTCCGGACAAAGTCCTTTTCTTTTGCATCGCACCATATTAGACATGGCGTAGGTGGAACGGGGGAGAGCTAAGGAGTATTCTCCCTTCTGGGACGCGCTTGCGGCGTTCCGGCGCGCATGCGCCATGCCTGCGCATCCCTTCTCTCACCCGTTACAACAAGAGGTTCTAATGACCGACATAGTCATCGCCAGCGCCACGCGGACCGCCATCGGCTCGTTCAATGGCGCATTCGCCAACACGCCCGCCCACGAACTGGGCGCGGCCGTGATCCGCGAGGCGCTTTCCCGCGCGAAAACCGCGCCCGAAGAGGTGTCCGAAGTGATCCTGGGTCAGGTCCTGACCGCCGGCCAGGGCCAGAACCCGGCGCGTCAGGCAGCGCTCGCCGCGGGCCTGCCCAACGAGACCCCGGCCTGGATCGTCAATCAGGTCTGCGGCTCCGGCCTGCGCTCCGTCGCCCTCGGTACCCAGGCGATCCGCAACGGCGACAGCGAGATCGTGGTGGTGGGCGGCCAGGAAAACATGTCCCTCGCCCCCCATGTGGCCCATCTGCGCAGCGGCGCGCGCATGGGCGACGTCAAGCTCGTGGACAGCATGATCAAGGACGGCCTGTGGTGCGCCTTCAACGGCTATCACATGGGCAACACGGCGGAGAACGTGGCCCGCAAGTGGCAGATCACCCGCGAGGAGCAGGACCGCTTCGCCGTCGCCTCCCAGAACAAGGCCGAGGCGGCCCAGAAGGCGGGCAAGTTCCGCGACGAGATCACGCCCGTCACCCTCAAGACCCGGAAGGGCGAGACGGTGGTGGACAGCGACGAATACATCCGCCACGGCGTCACCTACGAAAGCGTCGCCGGCCTGCGCCCAGCCTTCGACAAGGACGGCACCGTGACCGCCGCCAACGCCTCCGGCATCAATGACGGCGCGGCGGCCCTCGTATTGATGAGCGAAAGCGCTGCGGCGAAGCGCGGCATTCAGCCGCTCGCCCGCATCGCCTCCTGGGCTCAGGCCGGGGTCGATCCCGCCTATATGGGCACCGGCCCCATTCCGGCGAGCCGCAAGGCGCTGGAGAAGGCGGGCTGGAGCGTCGACGATCTCGACCTCATCGAAGCCAATGAAGCCTTCGCCGCCCAGGCCTGCGCCGTCAACCGGGACCTCGGCTGGGACGTGGAGAAGGTGAACGTCAACGGCGGGGCGATCGCCCTCGGCCATCCCATCGGCGCGAGCGGCGCGCGGGTGCTGGTGACGCTGCTTCACGAGATGGCGCGGCGCGACGCGAAGCGCGGCCTCGCCACCCTCTGCATCGGCGGCGGCATGGGCATCGCCCTCTGCGTCGAACGGGGCTGACACGGAATCCGGTCGCCCCGGGCCGGTCCGTGAACCGGGGCCACATAATCACAAGAGGCAGAAACCAGAACGGCCACAAGGCCGCTTTCAAAAAAACAGGAAGAGACGTCAGTCAGAGCAGAAAGGATAACAAGAATGGCACGCATTGCGCTGGTCACGGGCGGCACCCGCGGCATCGGGAAGGCGATTTCCATTGCACTGAAGGAGTCCGGTTACCTGGTCGCCGCCAATTACGGCGGCAACGACCAGGCCGCCGAGGCGTTCTCGAAGGAAACGGGGATCCCCGTCTTCAAGTGGGACGTGTCGGACTATGACGCCTGCCAGAAGGGCGTCGCCGCGGTGACCGAGGCCGTGGGACCCGTGGACATCCTGGTGAACAACGCGGGCATCACGCGCGATGCCACCCTGCTCAAGATGACCTACGCCCAGTGGCGCGAGGTGCTGGATACCAACCTCACCTCCTGCTTCAATCTCAGCAAGGCGGTGTTCCCCCGCATGGCCGAGCGGAAGTTCGGCCGCATCATCAATATCAGCTCCATCAACGGCCAGTGCGGGCAGTACGGCCAGTGCAACTACAGCGCCGCGAAAGCGGGGATCCACGGCTTCACCAAGGCCCTCGCCCAGGAAGGGGCGCGGTTCGGAATCACCGTCAACGCCCTCGCCCCGGGCTACACGGAGACCGACATGGTGGCCGCCGTGCCGCAGCCGGTGCTCGACAAGATCATCGCCAAGATCCCGGCGGGCCGCCTCGGCCGGGCGGCGGAGATTGCGCGGGGCGTGCTGTTCCTCGCGTCGGACGATTCGGGCTTCATCACCGGATCGACGCTTTCCATCAACGGCGGCCAGCATATGTATTGATCGCGTCAAACGGGTATTATGGGAACCGGTAAGCTTTTGCCGGTGAGCCCATGTTCCTGGATGTGACACGATTGCGCGACTTCTACGCGTCCCGCCTCGGGGCGGTGACGGCGCGCCTCGTGTCCGCCGCGATCCGCGAACTGTGGCCCGATCTTTCGGGACAATCCGTGCTCGGCCTCGGCTACGCGGTCCCCTATCTCGGCAGCCTCATGGAGCCGGTGCGGGCCCGCGGGCCGGAGCGGGTGATCGCCATCATGCCCGCGCGCCAGGGGGTGCATCCCTGGCCTGTGCGGCCGCTGGCGACCGGCACGGGGGGTGCGCGTTCGGGCAATCTCGTCGCCCTCTGCGCCGAACATGCCCTGCCGCTGCCGGATGCCTCAATCGACCGGGTCCTGCTGATCCATGCCCTGGAGACGACGGAGGAATTCCGCGCGCTGCTGCGGGAGGTATGGCGCATCCTCGCCCCCGCGGGCCGGGTGCTCGCCGTGGTGCCGAACCGCAGCGGCCCCTGGGCCCTGAGCGAGAAGACCCCGTTCGGCTACGGCCGCCCGTTCAGCCGCAGCCAGCTCGAGGAAGCCTTCCGGCAATGCATGTTCACGCCGGGCGTGCGCGGCGCAAGCCTGTTCATGCCGCCGTTTGCGAGCCGCGCCGGGCTTCGCGCGCTGATGGCGGCGGAGCGGCTGGGGCGGCGCTGGTGGTCAGGCCTCGGCGGCGTCCTGATGATGGAAGCGGAAAAGCAGATCTATGCCATGACCGGCACGGCGCAGCCCGCCATGCCGCGCCGCCGCGTCGTCGTGCTGCCCCAGCCCCAGGGGGTGGTGAATGCGGCCGATCAGTCCCGCGACTTGAGAACGAAAAGACCCTGATCGGCGAACCAGTTGGCAAGCAGAACGGAGCGCGCCCAGGGCATGGGCCGGCCGCGCGCATTGATCGCGAGGCTCTGTTCGATCTCGATCCCCATCTCGTCGCACAGCACCACGAAATCGCGGATGGTGCAGAGATGGATGTTGGGCGTCGAATACCAGGGATTGTCGAGCGTCCCGGTATTGGGCATGCGGCCCGACAACAGAAGATCGAAGCGCACCCGCCAGTTGCCGAAATTGGGGAAGGACACGATGGCGCGCCGCCCGATGCGGAGAAGCTCCCGCAGCACGTCCCGCGGCCGGTGCGTCGCCTGCAGGGTCTGGCTCAGGATCACGTAGTCGAAGGTCTTGGAGGGATAGTCGCGGAGATCCTTGTCCGCATCCCCCTGAATGACCGAAAGCCCCCGGGCGACGCAGGCATTGACCCCATCCTGGCTCAATTCGATGCCGCGCGCATCCGCCCCCCGCTCCTGCACGAGAAAGTCGAGGAGCGCGCCGTCGCCGCAGCCCACGTCCAGCACGCGGCTTCCCGGCTGCACCATCTGTCCGATGAGCAGCAGATCCACCCGGATGTCCTGCGGCCGGTTGACCCAGCCGTTATTCTCCACCGACTCCGGTACGATCATGCCGCAAGACCGCGATGGCGCGCCGCGGCCTCAAGGAAGCCGCGCAGGATGGTGAACATCTCGGGCACGTCGAGCAAAAAGCTGTCATGGCCCTTGTCGGTGTCGATCTCGACGAAGCTCACGGGCGCCGCGACCGCATTCAGCGCATGAACGATCGCCCGGCTGTCGGAGGTGGGATAGAGCCAGTCGCTGGTGAAGGACATGACGCAGAACCGGGTGGCGCTGCCGCGGAAGGCGTTGGCCAGTGATCCGCCATGCTCCGCCGCGAGGTCGAAATAATCCATGGCCCGGGTGATGTAGAGATAGCTGTTGGCGTCGAACCGGTCGACGAAGGTGATCCCCTGATGCCGCAGATAGCTTTCGATCTGGAAGTCGGCGTCGAACCCGTAGGTGAAGCAGTCCCGGTCCTGCAGATTGCGGCCGAACCGCCGGGTGAGCCCCGCTTCCGACATGTAGGTGATGTGCGCCGCCATGCGCGCGACCGCAAGCCCCGCATGAGGCACCACGCCGTCGGCGTAATAGGTGCCGCCGCGCCAGTTGGGATCGGCCATCACCGCCTGCCGCCCCACCTCGTGGAAGGCGATGTTCTGGGCCGAATGGCGCGAGGTGGTGGCGATGGGCACGGCCGAGAAGACGCGGTCCGGATAGGTCGCCGCCCATTCAAGGACCTGCATCCCGCCCATGGAGCCGCCGATGACGCAGAACAGCTGGTGGATGCCGAGGTAATCGACAAGCGCCGCCTGGGCCCGCACCATGTCTCGGATGGTGATGACCGGGAAGTTGAGGCCCCAGGGCTCGCCCGTCGCCGGATTGATCTCCCGCGGGCCGGTGGTGCCGTAGCAGCTGCCGAGCACGTTCGAGCAGATGATGAAATAGCGGTCGGTGTCCAGAACCTTGCCGGGGCCGACCATGTTCTCCCACCAGCCGCGCTTGCCCGTGAAGGGATTGTCCCCGGCGCAGAACTGGTCGCCGGTCAGGGCATGGCACACGAGAATGGCGTTGGACCTGTCCGCGTTCAGCGTGCCGTAGGTTTCATAGGCGACGGTAAAGGGGCCAAGCTCCGCGCCGCAATCGAGCTTGAGCGGCGTCTCGGTGCCGAGCGTCACGCGGCGCAATTCGGGCATTTCCCCATTCGGGCCGTGTCGCTTGATGCCGATCGAGGAGGACTTGTTCATGCCAATCGTTCTTTGGTGCGGCGTGGCAATATTGCTATCAGCCCCGCGCCCAATGTCAAGAAAAGCGGCGCCCGCGAAAGATCGCATCGCGAGCAGCCTAATCTTTTGCTTTTCGCCGCCGGCGCGACTAATTTCGACCGACGTTCATGCCACCCATCAGTATGATTGCGCCGCGATGGACCAGCAACAGAATAACCATACCGAATTCCAGGCCCTGCGCGCGGAGATCGACCGCATCGACAGCGCCCTTCTCGACCTCATCAAGCGCCGCGGCGAAGCGGTCCTGCGCATCGGCGCGCTGAAGCGGGCGGCGGGCAGCAGCGTCGCCGACGCGCTCCGCCCCGCGCGGGAGATGGAAATCATCCGGCGCCTTCTCGAGGACTATGACGGCCCCCTGTCGGCGGATACCCTCGTCGGCATCTGGCGCTCCATCATCGCGGCCTTCCTGCGGCTTCAGTATCCCTTCACGGTGCGCGTCTTCGCCAATGGCGGCGGCCTCGACCTGTGGGATCTGGCGCGCTGCCATTTCGGCGCCGGAACGCCCCTCGCAACGGCGAGCGACTGTCGCGCCGTCCTCCGCTCCATCGCCGCGGGCGAAGCTGTGCTGGGCCTTTTGCCCGACCCCGAAATCCTGCCCTGGTGGGTGGATCTTCCGCTCTGGGGCGTCAACCGCCCGCGGGTGGTGGCGGCGCTGCCGGTGCTCGAAACGCCGGGCGCGACCTCCGGCTATCTCGTCGCCGCCAGCCAGCCGGAGCCCAGCGGCCGCGACCGCTGCTGGATCATGGTCCAGGGCGGCGAGCGGGACGGCGAGCGGATCGTGGCCGCTGCCGCCGCCGTCGGACTGGAACTTTCCCTCGTCGCCTCCTATAAGGCGAGCGGGACGACGCCCACCGCGTCACATTTGCTGGCGACCAGCCGTTGCCTGAGCGACGACGCGCCCGAGCTTGCGGCCCTTGCCGCGGCGGCGGAAGCCAACGGCATTCGCGGCGCGGCGGGCGTGGTCGGCCTGTTCGCGGAGCCGCTCGCCCGGCCGGACGCCAAATGACGGAATCGATTGCAAGGTCTGAAGAACCATGGATAGCGTGATGTCGGGACCCAGGCCCAACCCGTGGCTGGAGACGCTGGACGTCTATGAAGGCGGCAAGTCTTCGGCGGCCGGGGTCGCCCGGGTGGTGAAGCTTTCGTCCAACGAAAGCCCCTTCGGCGCGAGCCCGAAGGCCATCGAAGCCTATCGCGAGGCCGCATCAACCCTCCACCGCTATCCCGACGCCAGCTCCGCCGCGCTCAAGGACGCGATCGGAGAAATCCACGGCATCGATCCCAAACGCATCGTCTGTGGCCTCGGCTCCGACGAGATCCTGAAGCTCGTCTGCCGCGCCTATGCGGGGCCGGATACCGAAGTGCTCTACAGCCGCCACGGCTTCATGATGTATCCGATCGCCGCCCGCGGCGTCGGCGCGACCCCGATCGAGGTCGCCGACCGCGATCTGGTGGCGGATGTGGACGCCCTGCTGGCTGCGGTCACCGAGCGCACGCGGGTCCTGTTCCTTGCGAACCCCAACAACCCCACGGGCACCTATCTGCCGCGGGCGGAGGTGGAACGCCTTGCAGCAAGCCTTCCGCCCCATGTGGTGCTGGTGCTCGATGCCGCCTATTGCGAATATGTGGAGGCGGAGGATTACACGCCCGGCCTCGACCTCGTGGACCGCTTCCCCAACATCGTGGTGACCCAGACCTTCTCGAAGATCTACGGTCTTGCGGCGCTGCGGCTCGGCTGGGGCTATGGCGCGGCGCCGGTGATCTCCATGCTCGACCGGCTGCGCGACCCGTTCAACATCAGCAGCCCGGCCCAGGCCGCGGGCATCGCCGCGCTGCATGATCAGGATTTCGTCGCCATGGCGCGGCGCCACAACAGCCAGTGGCTGCCCTGGCTTGCGGCGGAGGTGCGGAAGCTCGGGCTTGAGCCCGTGCCGAGCGTCGCCAACTTCCTGCTGATGCGCTTCCCGGGCGGCAACGCCATGGCGGCCGCGGCAAACGACTATCTCACCCGCCACGGATACATCCTGCGCTGGCTGCCCAAGCAGGGGCTCGGCGACTGCCTGCGCATGACCGTGGGGCTCGAGGAGGACAATCGCGCCGTGATCGAACTTCTTGCCCGCTTCCTTTCGGAGACCCGGCCATGAACGAGACGGCATCGGGAGACGCAATCACGGAAAAGACCGGTCAGGAGCCGATCTTCGATACGGTCACCCTGATCGGCGTCGGCCTCATCGGCTCGTCCATCGCCCGCGCCATCCGGCGGCGGAACCTCGCCCGGCGCATCGTCGCCGGGGTCCGGCCCGGCCGCACGGCCAACGAGCTGCGCGAGCTGCAGATCGTGGACGAGATCATCGAGGATCTGCCCGCGGCGGCGGCCAAGGGCGATCTCGTGATTTTCTGCACGCCGCTCGGCACCTTCGCGAGCATCGCGGAAGCGATCGGCCCGGCGCTCAAGCCCGGCGCCATCGTGTCCGACGTGGGGTCGGTGAAGTCCACCGTGATCCGCGACGTCGGGCCGCATGTTCCGGAGGGTCGCCACCTGGTCCCCGCCCATCCCGTGGCGGGCACGGAACAGTCGGGCCCTTCGGCGGGCTTCGCGGAGCTCTTCGACAATCGCTGGTGCATCATCACGCCCGCGCCGGAGACGGATCTCGGCGCCGTCGCCCAGGTCATCAAGTTCTGGGAAGGCTGCGGCAGCAAGATCGAGATCATGACGCCGCGCCACCACGATCTGGTGCTGGCGATCACCAGCCACGTGCCGCATCTGATCGCCTTCAACATCGTGGGCACGGCGTCCGACCTCGAGACCGTGACCAATTCTGAAGTCATCAAGTACAGCGCCGGGGGCTTCCGCGACTTCACCCGCATCGCGGCGTCGGATCCCACCATGTGGCGGGACGAGTTCCTCGCCAACAAGGACGCGGTTCTTGAAATGCTCGGCCGCTTCACCGAGGACCTGACGGCCCTGCAGCGGGCGATCCGCTGGGGCGACGGCGAGACCCTTTACAACCTGTTCTCACGCACCCGGGCGATCCGCCGCCAGATCATCGACGCCGGTCAGGAAACGCCCAAGCCCGACTTCGGGCGGCACGGCGGCTAGCTGCCGGGGAACGGCTCCAGATCCTGGATCTCGAAGCCCACGGGACGGGTTTCGGGCCGGGGCGCAGCGCCCTCCGGCGCCGCCGGTGCTTCGGGCGCGGGCGCAGGATCGGGCTCCGGCTGCTCCTCCGCATCAGGCGCGGCCTCCGGCGCCGGCGCCGGTTCCGGCTCGAGTTCCGGCCTCGGAGAGGGTTCTTCCTCTCCCTTCCGCTTCGGCTCGGCCTTCGGTTCCGGTTCGGCTTCCTCCTCCTGAGGCAGGAGCGCGGGCAGGTTCGCGACCGGCAGCGGCCCCACGAACAGGCGCCCCGACTGCAGGGTGATCGGAACGCTCAGCCTGTTGTCCTTGTCCGTATCGGCGGCGACGATGGCTTCGAGCGTCCGCGTCGCCGTCTCGGCCTCGGCCGCGGTGATATGCCCCGCCTCGTGCAGATACGAGATGATGGGCTCGTAGCCCTTGACCTGCGCCGTGAAGGCGCCGAGGGGTCGAAACTGCTGATCCAGGGTGAGGCTTCCGTTCATCAGCACGTCGAGCTCGCCCCAGACGAGCTCGAAGGAGGTGACCTCGATGGTGCCGCCCTGGTCACGCCAGGCCTGGATGGTCTCGGGGCTTGCGCCGGTATCGATCCCGCTGCCCCGCACCTCGAGCACCGCGGCGAATTTCTGCAGCTCGCGCCCGTAGGGGCTGAGGCCGAGCATTTCGTGGTTGATGTCGGCGCCGCGCACCGCCAGCTGCCAGGCGAGGGGTTCGCGCGGATCGTCGTCCTCCGCCTCGTTCGCCGGGCGGTGCGGCACCTGGCTTCCCGCCCGCCAGTGCAGCTCGCCGTCGCGGAGCGCAAGACCTTCCGGCCCCGCGGCGGGCCCTTCGATGGAGATCTGCCGCGCGACCGCCGAGATGCGCAAGGGTTCGCGGTCGCGGTTGACGACGATGCTCGCCTTCGATCCGCCGACCTTCAGACGGTCGGGCTCCGCCCCTTCCGCACTGACGGAAAGCCCACCCTCCTCTGCGATCAGAATTACGTGATTGCGGTTCCAGGGCATGATGACGGCGGCGGCGTTGGGGCTTTCCATCTCCCACAGGAGGTCGCCCTCATGCCCGGTCACCTTGAGATCGCGCAGCTCCACCTGCAGCCGGTAGGGAAAGCCGCCGATGTCCAGGCGATCATAGGTGACGTCGATGCCTTCCGTGCGCTGGGCCTCGATCCATTCGCCGATCTTGACCCGCGCCACATGGGCCAGAACGAACCAGAAGATCACATAGAGCACGAGAAGGGCGACGAGGCCGCCGATGAACAGTCGAAAACGCATCAAACCCGCTCTTTCATGGCAGTTGCCGGACTTTTATAGACCGCCCGGCGCGCCGTCACCAGTGTCAATCCTTGGCGGGCTCCCCTGTTCCTCCTGCGCGACGAGGCGCGCGGTCGCCGTCTCGAGCACGTCGGAAAGCCGCGCGAGGAATTCGTCCTTCTCGAGCCCCGGGGGAATGGGATCGAGGAATTCCATGCGCAGGGTGCCCGTTCGCCCCGTAGGCCCCGCCTTGGGCCAGAACAGGCCGGAATTCAGGGCGACCGGCACCACCGGCACATCGAGATACTTGTAGATCCCGGCAACCCCGGGCTGGTATCGCGCCTTGCGGCCCACTGGCACGCGGGTGCCTTCGGGGAAGAGGACGAGGGATCGGCCCTCCTTGAGCCGCTCCGCCGCCATGGCGAGGACCGAGCGCATGGCCCGCGCCCCCGCCGCGCGGTCCACCGGCACCATGCCCGAGCGCAGGCAGAAGCGGCCGTAGATCGGGATCTGCAGCAGCTCCTTCTTGAAGAAGAAGGTGGGCGGCGGCCGCCGCACGAGGAAGAAGACGATGGTGTCCCAGGCCGACTGGTGCTTGGACGCGAACAGGACCGGCCCTTCGGGGATCCTCTCCCAGCCCGTGATCTCCTGCCGCACGCCGCCGATCCAGCGCAGGAGGAAGAAGACGCCGCGCGCCCACAGCACCTGGATCGCGAAGATCGCCCATCGCGGCAGCACGAGGACCGGCAGGGCGAGAACGGCAAGCACCCCCGTCCAGAGATAGAAGGCCGCAAGATACGCGGCGCCGCGGATTTTACGAAACATGGTTGGACGCTTGCTCCAGTCGCCGCAGGGACGGCAGCTCATGCAGGATTTCCGAGAGATAGCGCGCCCGCACGAGGGCGACCCAGTACTTGCTGTATTCGAGCGCAAGCCGCCCCACCGATGGCCGGGCGAGATCCGCCCCCACGGTATCAGGCGACACGGGATGCGGCAGGAGTTCGGCTTCGGGCAGCACGCGGCGCAACTCCACGAGGCTTCGCGGCATGTGGTCGAAGGTGGTCACCACCCGCAGCGTGCGATAGCTGTGCCGCCGCGCCCAGTGGGCGGCTTCGCGCGCATTCTCCTCCGTCGTCCGGGCGGCGCGGTCGAGATCGATGCAGCAGGCGAAGATGTGGCGCGGGATGGCGTTGGCCCGGCGCAGGGTTTCGTCCTCGAGCTCGGCATAGATCCCGGAGATGAGGAGGCGTTCCGCGAGCCCCTCGTCCAGCAGGCTGACCGCAAGGCTGATGCGGTAGGGGCCGCCGGTCAGCACGATGATGCCGTCGGTGCGCTCGCTCGGCCGTTCTGGCTGGGTCTCGAGCCCGGCGAGAAACCAGGCGAAGCCGCCAAGCCACAGGAAGCCCGCGATGCCGGCCAGGATGAACAGCATCTTGACCCCGGAGAACAGGATCGCGCGCTTCCGCATGTCCCTAGACCATTCGCCGCAGCGCCCGCAGCACCGTCAGCCGCGCCGTGAACATGGCAATGAGCGCCGCGACCACCGGCACCAGGGCGAGGGCGATCAGGGTCGTCCCCGATATGGCCGCGGGCTCCATGATGCTCGAGCCGAGTTCGTTGATGATATGCCGGAGCGCGAGCAAGGACAAACCGGCGGCGAGAAGCCCGATCAGGCCGCCCTTGAGGCCGAGCTTCAGGAACCGGCCCTGGAAGGCGCGGGCGAGCATCCCGTCCTCCGCGCCCATGATGTGGAGGGTTTCGATCGTGTCCCTGTGGGCGGCGAGCCCCGCATGGGTGCCGAAGATGACGATGGCGATGGTGGCGAGGGTGATGAGCACCAGAGTGCCGATGGCCGTCCCCTCGATCATCCAGGCGAGATTGTAGAGGCGGCCGAGCCATTGCTCGTGATCGTCCAGATTGGCGTCGGGCGCGACGCTGCGCAGGCGCGATGCGAGCGACGCCGTGTTGACGTCGCCGTCCTCCGCAAGCTCCACGTCGATGAGCGCGGGCACGGGCAGATCCTCCGCCACGTTGCCGCTGCCGAGCCAGGGCTCCAGCAGGCCGCGGATCCCGGCGTCGTCCACCCGGGTCGCCGCGGCGATCCCCGGCGTCTTGCGCAGGAATTCGAGGGCTGCGTCCGCCTGCCGCTCCCGCGCGGCGGCGTCGCCGGTCACGATCTGCACCGTGAGGCGGTGGGTGAGGTCCGCGGTCCAGCTGGCGACGGAGCCGTGGATCGCGAGCGCCCCGGCAAGCGCCAGCGCCGAGAGATAGACCATGACGGCGATCACCCAGGGCAGCAGCCGGTCGCTCGCCCTGTCGGCCCCGTCGGCCAGGAAACGCAGCTTCATGCCCGGCCTCCCGGCGATGGCAGCAGGGTGAGCTCGCCCCGGTCGAGCCGCATCTGCGGCGCGCCGATCTGCTCGATGAGCGCCATGTCGTGGGAGGCGATGAGCGTCGTCGTCCCGAGCTTGTTGAGTTCTATGAAGAGATGCATGAGCCGCTCGGCCATTTCGGGGTCCACATTGCCCGTGGGCTCGTCCGCAAGCAGAAGATCCGGCTTGCCGATCACCGCCCGCGCGATGGCGAGGCGCTGCTTCTCGCCGCCCGACAGGGTGGGCGGCCGCGCCGTCATGCGGTCGGCAAGGCCGACCCAGGCGAGCAGTTCTTCCGCATGGGCGCGGGCGGTCGCCACGTCGCCGCCGCCGATGGTCACCGGCAGCATCACGTTCTCGATGGCGGTCAGGTGGTCGAGCAGGCGGAAATCCTGGAACACCACCCCGATGCGGCGGCGCAGGGCCGGCAGCCGGTGGCGCGGCAGGGACACCACGTCCTCGCCGAACATGGTGATGAAGCCGCGGGACGGGCGATGGGCGAGATAGAGGAGCTTGAGAAGCGAGGATTTCCCGGCGCCACTCGGCCCGGTCAGGAAATGGAACGAGCCCGGCTTGAGTTCGAACGTGATGTTGCGCAAGATCTCCGAGCCGATGCCGTAGCGCATCCCGACATTTTCAAACCGAACCACCTGGCAGACCCTGCATCCCGTTGTTGCGCGTTCGAATATCAAGGCCGCGCGGGAGCCATGCGACCCGCCCCACGCGACGGCCTCAAGATGACATAGGCGCGCCGGGGCCGTAAAGCGGCTTTGGCGGCGCACTTGCCATCGCCCGCCGCACGCCCTATAACGGGCCAAAATGGGCGTCCCCTCAGGATATTAGATGATCCTCTCCTGCCCGAGCTGCGCAACGCGATACGTGGTCGATCCCGCCAAGCTGCGGCCTTCGGGCCGGACGGTGCGCTGCGCCCGCTGCGCCCATACCTGGCATGAGGACGCGCCGCCCTTCTCCCCGGAAGAGCTGGATCTGACCATTCCGCCACCGCCGCAACCGGCGGCGCCTGATGCCGCGGAGACAGGCGAGAGCCCCGCCGCGCGTCCGGGGCCGAGCGCCGAGGAACGTCCCTTGCCCGACGGTCAGCGCCGTAATCTGCCCGCCCTTCCGCGCGAGCGGCAATGGAGCACCATCGCGGGCTGGGCCGGGCTCGGCCTGTTCATCGCGGTGGTGGTGGGCGGCGTCCTGCTGTTTCCGGCGGAAATCACCCGCGCCTGGCCGCCGGCGAAGCAGCTTTACGAGGTTCTCGGCATGGGGACAGAAAAGTCCCGGGTGAGCGAGGCGCTGCCGCTCGAGAAACGCCTCCGGCTGTCGGACCTCGCGCCGTCCCAGCGCTTCATCGACGGCGTGCTGACCCTCGTGATCTCCGGCCGTGTGGAGAATATCGGGCCGCAGATCGAACAGGTGCCGCCCATCGAGGTGGTGCTTCTCGACCAGAATCGCCTGGATCTCATGACCTGGACCTTCGAGCCCGCAACCCGCACCCTGCGCCCGGGCGAAGCGGCGCCGTTCGAGACGCGGCTCGAGAATCCCCCGGCGGACGCCCAGGACATCAGCGTCACCTTCGCAACAAGCAGGCCCTGACGCGGGCAATCGGGAAAATCGGTCTCAGGGGCGGGAGCCGCGGATCGCCCGCTCGATGGCGGACGCCGGCATGTCGTCCAAGGGCGGCAGCGGGCGGCCCAGCGGGTCGCGCGGGCGGCCTTCCTCGTCCACCGGCAGGGGCGACGGGATGGTGGCCAGCGCCTTGGCCGCGAGATCAAGCGCCGTGATCGCCTGAACCTGGGCCGAGGCCACATTGTCGGGGCTGCCCGCCTCGATGGAGCGCATGACCTCGTCCATGGCCTCCTGCGCCCGGTGCAGGGCTTCCATGTCGGTCATGCCGGCGCGGTCGAGCTGGCCGATGAGGCTTTTGAGGGCGTCGCGCAGGGCGCTCTGATTGCTGATGAGCTTCTGCCGCCCGGCCGCTGCGAGCTTGTCGGAGAAGCCGCCATTGCCCTGCGAGGGACCGACGGCGATCGACAGCAGCAGGCGCTGCTCCCGCACCACCTCGTCCACAAGGCGGCGGGCGTAGCTTGCGATCACATAGCGGCGATAGGCCCCGGCTGAAAGCAGAAGATCCGGCCGTTCCTCGAGCCCCGCCCGCAGATCGTTGATCTGGTCGAGGATCTCCTCGCGGTGCCCCGCCGCCGCCATCTCGTCGAGGCGCAGGATGAAGCGCTTGACCGCCGCCCAGTCGAGCCCGTCGTCCACGGGGCCGTTGCCGATATCCTGCATCTTGCGTGGCCGGCTGCCGCCCGCCCGCGCCCGGCCATAGGCCTCGAAGGCGCGCGCGAGGTCGCGGATCAGGGGCTGCAGCGCCTCGTCGTCCTCGCGGTAGAGGGCGAAGGTCAGGCGTTCGAGGCTGTCATGGAGCGTGATTTCGGTCTGGGTGAGGTCCCCGTCCTCGGCGCGGAGCGCGAGATCCCACAGAAGATCCGCAATCGCCTCGTGATCCGCGCGGCTCTTGGCGTTCTTCAGCCGGAGATAGGCGGTGCGCAGGCCGAGCTGCACCGTGACGTCGCCGCCCGCCGCGTTTTCCGACAGGCCGCCAAGGCGACGGGTCGCCCGTTCCACCTCTTCCCGCGTGCCGGACAGAAGGCCGCTCCGCGCGGCGTTGAGCGACAAAGCGGTCGGGTTGGTGAAGCTGCGGCGCGGCAGGGTCACCACATGGGTCGCCGTCTCCGCCTCCTGATAGCGGCCGTCGACCGCGATGACGCTGAGCGCCACCTCTTCCCCGGCAAGCGGGTGGGACAGCAGGCTGTGATAGATCACATTGTCGAATTCGCGGGTGCCGTAGGCGGGAAGCTCCACCAGATGCTCCTGCCCCGTGCCGTCGGCGCGGCGGAGGCGCAGCATCATGTGGGAAACGCCATAATCGTCGCGGGCCTCGATCGCAAGGCGCAGGGAATTGCGCGCCGTGATCCCGGGCGGCGCGGCGAGCCGGACCGTCGGCTTCGCGTCGGGGCTCACCTGCACATGCCAGCGGGCGATGGCGCGGCCGTTATAGCTCACCTTCACGTTGCCGTCGGCCTTGAGCTCGCCTTCGATCACATAGCCGTCCTGCGGATCGTCCGCCGGGCGGAAGGGCACGGCCTCGCGACCCCAGGCGAGATAGGGCGGCCAGCGGGTATCCCGCGCCGTCACCCTGAGCATGGAGCCCACAGGGACGGTGACCGTCTGCACCGGGTCCGCATCCAGCGCCAGCGCTATGGGCGCGACCCCCGTGTAATCCGGCGGCACGATCTCCGCCGCGAGGGTCATGGGCGGCGGCGCGAAGAAATAGCCGGGCTGCAGGGACAGCACCAGACGGCGCTCAAGATCCGGCCCCGCCACATAGAGGCCGACGGCAAGCAGCGGCAACAGCAGGGCGTAGCGGCCCCATTTCACCTCCGTCCGCGCCCAGCCGCGGCGGCCGGCGCGGATCGCGGCGATGACGCCGCTCACCAGCGCCACGATCAGGCAGACGAAGACCAGGCCGTGGACGATGGGCGGCAGTCGGTTCCAGGGATCGAACAGGGAGAAGCCGAAATAGGCGAGCGCAAGGCCGGCCGCGGGCGCAAGGGCGGCGATTGCGGCCGGCAGGCCGGCGCGGCCGCGATAGGTCCTGGTCCGGCGGTGGCTCACTTCATTGGACAGCTGCGTTTCTCCCTGGCCGCGTCAATGGCCGCGGCGCCTCACCTTGCGCGGCCCGATCTCAGGCCCCGGTCTCAAGCCAGTCCGGCACGGATTCGAGCCCCAGGAGATCCTCGATCTCCATGCGCCGCCGGATCACCGCGAATTCCGACTCCTTCACCAGCACCTCGGGCACGAGGGGCCGGGTATTGTAGGTGGAAGACATCACCGCGCCATAGGCTCCTGCGGACAGGATAGCCACATAGTCGCCCGCCGCCAAGGGCGGGAGCGGCCGGGACTTGGCGAAAACATCCCCGGTCTCGCAAACGGGCCCCACCACGTCCGCGGGCGCGAGAGGCGCATCCGCCGCCGCGGCGCGGAGCGGCACGATCTCGTGCCAGGCGTCATAGAGGCTCGGCCGGATGAGGTCGTTCATGGCGGCGTCCAGAATGACGAAGCGGCGCGCTTCCCCTTCCTTCACATAGATCACACGCGACACCAGGACCCCGGCATTGCCGCAGATGAGCCGCCCGGGCTCCAGGATGATCTCGCAATCAAGGTCGCCCACCACCTCGCGGATGATGCGGCCGTAGCTGTCGGGCGTCGGCGGCTCCGGCCGGTCCATCTCGTACGGGATTCCGAGCCCGCCACCGAGATCGATGCGGCGGATGTTGTGGCCCGCCGCCCTTAGATCCCGGACGAGACCCGCAACCCGGCCGAAGGCAAGGCGGAACGGCTCGAGATCCGTGAGCTGCGAGCCGATATGGACATCGACGCCGACGATTTCAATGCCGGGAAGCCTGCCCGCGCGGTCATAAAGCGCGAGCGCCCGCGACCACGGTACGCCGAACTTGTTTTCGGCCTTACCGGTCGAGATCTTTTCGTGGGTCCTGGCGTCCACATCGGGATTGATGCGGAAGGCGATGGGGGCGCGCCTGCCCATGGACCGGGCGACTTCGCTCAACGCCTCGAGCTCGGGCTCGGATTCCACGTTGAACTGGTGAATTCCGGCCTGCAGCGCCTCTCGCATCTCGTCCCGGGTCTTGCCGACGCCCGAAAATACGATCCGCTCTCCCGGAATGCCCGCGGCGAGCGCCCGGCGCAGTTCGCCCGCTGACACCACGTCGGCCCCGGCGCCGAGGCGCGCAAGGGTTTTCAGAACCGCCACATTGCTGTTGGCCTTGACGGCGAAGCAGACGAGGGCATCAAGCCCCTGAAGCGCCGCCGAGAAGACGCGGAAATGGCGCTCGAGCGTCGCCGTCGAATAGCAGTAGAAGGGGGTGCCGACCTTCGCCGCGATTTCGGCAAGCGACACACCTTCGGCGAAAAGCTCGCCGTCGCGATATTCGAAATGGTTCATCTTCCCCCCTGTCCCGCAGGATCCTCGTAACCGGGCGGCGGCAGGAGATCGCCCTTCTTGCCGCAGGCAGCGGCGGATATCACGAGGGTCGCGGCCGCGATCGCCAGAATGATCCGCCGGGTCATGCCGCCCCTCCGGCGCCGGTCTCGGCGGCGAGGGCTTCCCGCGCGGCGCTGATCGCGGCCCGCACCCGCTCGGGCGCGGTGCCGCCGAAGCTCATGCGGCTGTTGACCGAATTCTCGACCCCGAGGACGCGGAACACGTCTTCGGTGATGCGCGGCTCGACCGACTGCATGGCGGCGAGATCCAGATCCTCGAGCCCGCAGCCCCGCTGTTCGGCGAGCTTCACGAGGGAGCCCGTCACATGGTGGGCGTTGCGGAACGGCATGTTGAGGTTCTGGACGAGCCAGTCCGCAAGGTCCGTCGCCGTGGCGAAGCCGAGGCCGGCGGACTCCCGCATCACCTCGCGATTGGCCTTGAGATCGCGAATCATGCCGGTCATGGCGGCGATCGCAAGGGCGAGGGCGTTGGCGGCGTCAAACGTGACTTCCTTGTCCTCCTGCATGTCCTTGGAATAGGCAAGCGGCAGGCCCTTCATGACGATGAGCAGGCTGTTGAGGGCGCCGATCACCCGGCCGGTCTTGGCGCGCGTCAGCTCCGCCGCGTCGGGATTGCGCTTCTGCGGCATGATGGAGGAGCCGGTGGTGAAGGCGTCCGACAGCGAAATGAAGCGGAACTGGGCGCTGGTCCAGAGGACGATTTCCTCCGCAAGGCGCGAGAGGTGCACGGACGTGATGGACGCCGCGCTCAGAAATTCCAGGGCGAAATCCCGGTCGGACACGGAATCGAGGGAATTGCGCGTCGGCCCGTCGAAGCCGAGATTTGCCGCCGTCGCGTGCCGGTCGATGGGGAAGGAGGTTCCGGCAAGGGCCGCGGATCCCAGCGGGCATTCGTTGAGCCGCTTGCGCGCGTCCCGGAAGCGGCCGCGGTCGCGGGCGATCATCTCGTGATAGGCCATCAGATGATGTCCGAAGGTCACGGGCTGCGCGGCCTGCAGGTGGGTGAAGCCGGGCATCACCGCATCCGCATATTCTTCCGCCCGGTCGAGGAGGGCTTCCTGCAGCCCGCGGAGGGCGGCGTCCACCGCATCGATGGCGTCGCGGGTCCAGAGCTTGAAGTCGGTCGCCACCTGGTCGTTGCGGGAGCGCGCGGTATGGAGGCGCCCGGCGGCGTCCCCGATGATCTCGCGCAGGCGGGATTCCACATGCATGTGGATGTCTTCGAGCTTCGGGTCGAACTTCATCTCGCCCGCGGCGATTTCCCGCTCCACCTGGTCGAGGCCCGCAAGGATCTTGTCGCCGTCCTCGGCACCGATGATCCCCTGCTTCACCAGCATCCGGCAATGGGCGCGGGAGCCCGCGATGTCCTGGACATAGAGCTTGTGGTCGAAGGAGATGGAGGCGTTGATCTTTTCCATGATCTCCGCCGGGCCGGCGCCGAAGCGTCCGCCCCACAGCGCATTGGCCCCGCCGCCCGCGCCGGCCGCCTTGACCGATTGCGCCTTGTCATTCTCGACCTTCATTGCCTAATGTCCTTCGGAAACGCTGTTTTGTTCTGCGGAGACCGTCATGACCCGCCTGACCGCCGTGCTCACCACGATCCTTGCGGTGCTGGCCATCGCCGCACTCATCATCTGGGGCAAGCCGGCGAGCCGGAACGGCCCCGAACCGAATACGCCAAACACCGCCTGGCTGCAAGACTTCGCCACCGGCGCCTTCGAGAAGCTGGAGGTGGCCATGAGCCCCGAGCCCCTGCCGGTGGAGACCTTCATGGACGCCGACGGCAAGGCGCTGAGCTTGAAGGATTTCAAGGGCAAGGTGCTGCTCGTCAATTTCTGGGCCACCTGGTGCGCCCCCTGCAAGGTGGAAATGCCCGCCCTCGACCGGCTGGCGGGAGAGCTCGGCGGCAGGGATTTCGCGGTGCTCACCATATCGATCGACCGCGGCGGCGCGAAGGTCGCGGGGCCGTTCCTTGAGGAAATCGGGGCGGAGAACCTCCCCCTTTACGTCGACCCCGCCAGCCGGCTGGCCCAGGCCATGCGCGTCCAGGGGCTGCCGGTCACCATCCTTGCCGACTCCGACGGGCGGGAGATCGCCCGCTATCTCGGCCCCGCCGAGTGGGACGGGCCCGAGGCCAAGGCGCTCATATCCGAGGCGATCCGCCGCTCCCGCTGAGCGAGATAGCGGGCAAGGATCAGCGCCGCGGGCAAGGTGAGGCCGCCCGTGAGGCCGAGCAGCACGGGCACCCCCATGCCTGCGCCGATCAGGCCGAGGCCGAGGACGGCGGACGCCACCATGAAGGCGGAATTCATCACGTTGAGCGCGGCGATCACCCGGGCGCGGACGGCGATCTCGGCCCGCGCCTGGATGAAGGCGTAAAGGGGCACCACGAAAACGCCCCCCGCCGCCGCGATCACTACGAGGTCGGCGACGATCGCCAGCGCGCCTGGGCGGCCGAGGAAGGCGACGATCCCCGCAAGCTCTCCACCAGCACCCGTCATGGCCTCCGCAGCCCAGGCGAAATGGGCGGATGCGGCGGCAAGCATGAGCGCCGACCAGGGCAGAAGCTTCAGCGACACCGCGCCCTTGAGCAGCAGGTTGCAGAGCAGCGACCCCAGCCCGATCCCGACCGCGAAGAGGACGAGGAAGAAGGCGACCACCGTCTCGTCGCCCCCGATCATCTTCACGAGGTTCGGGAACTGGGCGAGGAAGGTCGCCCCCACCAGCCAGAACCAGGAAATGCCGAGAATCGCGGCGAAGATTTCCGGCGGCCGCAGGGCGACCCGCATGATGGCGGCCATGGCGGCGAAGGGGTTGATCGATAGCTTGAGGCCGGGCGCGGCCGCGGGCGCGGCGGGCACGAAGCGGCTTGCGCCGTAGCCCAGGGCGGCAAGGGTGACCATGAGGAACGCCACCATTGCGACCCCGTGGTCGCGCAGCACGAGGATGCTGCCGAGGATGGTGCCGAACAGGATCGCAAGGAAGGTCGCGGCCTCGATGAGCGCGTTGCCGCCCACGAGCTCCCCCGCCCTCAGATGATCGGGCAGGATCCCGTATTTGAGCGGCCCGAAGAAGGCGGACTGGCTCCCCATGAGGAAAAGGACCGCCATCAGGCTCCAGAGATCGGCGGCGAAGAGCGCCGCCGCCCCCGCCAGCATGATGGGAATTTCGGCGAACTTGATGATGCGGATGAGCCGGGCCTTGTCGTGCCGGTCCGCCAGCTGCCCCGCCCAGGCGGAGAACAGGAAGAAGGGCAGGATGAAGATCCCCGCGGCGAGCGTCACGAGCAGGGGGCCGGACATGCTGCTTTGCGCCGCAAGCCGGAAGGCGATGAGGATGACGAGCGCGTTCTTGAACAGGTTGTCGTTGAAGGCGCCGAGGAACTGGGTGACGAACAGCG
The DNA here is from genome assembly GCA_964508185.1 of uncultured Sphingomonadales bacterium. Lineage (GTDB taxonomy): Bacteria > Pseudomonadota > Alphaproteobacteria > Sphingomonadales > Govanellaceae > CAZDSS01. The sequence goes on along the minus strand of CAZDSS010000010.1, from coordinate 20,603 downwards.
GCGCGAACCGCCGCCGGGCGAGAAGGGAGAACTGGCCGGTCATGATGCGGGCGCGGTCCCCAGGCCGCGCCGGATCACGTCCCGCACCTCCACGAACAGGGTGACGTCGGGGCGGCGATCGGCGGAGGTCAAATGCGCGAGCAGGCGGGGATCGTTGGTGATGGAGCCGCGGCCGCGGACGAGAAGCTCGCCCGGAATCCCCGGCGTGAAGAGGAGGAGCGTCACCTCCGGCTCTTCCAGCACATGGCGCAGGGCTTCCGCCTGTTCCGCCTCCTCGGGCACGAGGAGGGTCGCCTCATCCGCCATGCGCACGAAACCCGGGGCGCCGACCACGAGACTGAGGCATGGCCGTCCCTTGACGTCGACGGTGCCGAGACAGCAATGGGTCGCGCGGTCGAGAAGGATGATGTCCTCGGCCTCGAGCCTGCGGTGCGGCCCCGGGGCCGCATCGCCCGCCCTGTCGTCGGAGAGGGCTGCCGCCAGTTCGGCCTTGTTCATGATCGTCGACATGGGCTTCCGGCGCTCCTCATCCTCTTGTATCTCAAGTCATTCTGACATGCGGCGAAGCAAGTGCAAGTGCCGAGCGCATGGGCTAGGCTTGATTCCATGACTGCAACGAACGCCACAAGGATCTTCGACATTCTCGTGCTCGGCGCCGGGCCCGCCGGGGCGGTGATCGCCCGCAGGCTCCGCGCCCTCGGCTATGACGTGGCGATGATCGCCCGCGAGCGCAGCCGCGGCATCCGCGAGGGACTGTCGGAGCGGGCCTTCGCGGGGCTCCTGCATGCGGGCTGCGACACCGCCCTTCGCACGGTGCCGCCCGCGGTGCCGCGTCATGCACGCTGGGGCGGCGATCAGACGGCGGTCGTGAACGGGGAGCGCCTTCTCGACCGCGACCGGTTCGACGAAGGCCTGCGGCAGGATGCGGTCGCCGCGGGGGTCGTCCTTCATGCGGGCCGCATCGACCGGCTGGAAGATGCCGACGGCATCTGGACCGCCGCCGTCGCGACCGATGGCGGCACCGAGATCATCCATGCCCAGTATCTGGTCGAAGCCCGCGGCCGGCAGGCGCCGCGCCGCCGGATCCTCGCCCGCGGGCCGCAGACGCTGGCAACGGCCCGGCCTTTCCGCGCGCGGGATGCCCTGACGCCCGCAACCTATGTGGAAAGCCTGGACAATGGCTGGATCTGGGCGGCGGCGCCGGGCGACGGCACCATCTATGTGCAGGCCGTGGGCGATCCGCCCGGGGCGGGCATCACCCCGTCGCCGGAACCGTTGCTTGCCCGCTCCCGGCTCGTCGCCCCCCTCATCGGCGAGCCCATCGGCCCGGTGATCGCCCGGGACGCCGGGATGGTGCTCCATGCCGATCTCGTCACCCCGCGCATGCTGCGGGTAGGGGACGCAGCCTTCGCCATCGATCCCCTGTCGGGCCACGGGCTTTATGAGGCGGTGGCGGGGGCGCTTCGCGGCGCGGCGGTGGTGCATACCCTGATCCAGCATCCCGAGCGCGGCGGCCTCGCCCGCCGCTTCTACGAGAACCGCGCCCGCGGCGCCTTCCTGCGCCATGCCCGTACGGGCCGCGATTTCTACCGCGCCGAGCGGCGCTTCGCCGACGCGCCGTTCTGGACCGCCCGGCGGGACTGGCCGGACGAGGCGCCGATCCACGCCGCGCCCGATGCGGCGCCGCCCGAGATCGCGCGCCGCCCGGTGCTGGTGGGCCAGACCATCGAGGAGCGGGAGGTGGTGGTCACCGCCGACCATCCCGACGGCGTCTATGTGATCGACGGCGTGCCGCTGGTGCCCCTTCTGCGCCTCGCCCAGGAAGCCAACGCCACCCCGGCCCTGCTTGCGGAAAATCTCGCCGCCGCGCCGGTGCAGGTGGAAAAGGCGCTCGCATGGCTGCGCCTGCGCGGCCTTCTGCCGTCTCTCACGAGCGACGCTCCCGCCCCGTGAAGCGGCAGCGGTCGCGAAGGGCGGCGACGGGATCGGCATTATCGGATGCGAGCGCGGCGAGCGCCCCCGCAACCCGCGCCGCGGCCATGCTCGCCCCGGCAACGCGCGGGAAGGCAGGAAGGGGCGCGGGTGATGCCCCGAAATCCGCGGCCGCATCATTGATCCAGCTCAGATCATCGACGCCGCAGCGGGCATCCCCCGTCGCGCGGATGACGCCGGGGTAGCCTGCGGGATAGACCGGCCCGCCCCGGGCCGGTGCGGCCGCAATCACGAGGACGCCTGCCGCAACCGCCTCCGCCACGGCATTCCGCAGATCCTCGCGGTCGTCCCGCAGGCCGAGGCTGAGGTTGATGATCTTCGCCCCCTCCCCGACCGCCCAGCGGATCGCCGCCGCCACGGCGGAGACGCGGGTTGCAAGGCTGTCGCCGAAGATGCGGCCGTCGAGCAGCGCGGCTTCAGGCGCGGCATCGCGGATTGCGGCGGCAAGGGCCCGGCCGTGGTCGAGCTTCCCGTCGCCTTCCACGAAGATCCGCCGCGCTGCGGGCGCCGGATCATCGAACCCGCTGTCGAGAAGCGCGACCCGGAACATCACCGCGCGCGCTCCACAAGGCGGCCGTCGGCAAGGTCAAACAGATGATCGACGCCAGCGAGGCTCCGCTCATGATGGCTGATGATGATGCGCGTCGCACGGGGGAAGAGGGCATCGAGCGCGGCGATGACCTCCGCCTCCGTCGCGGCGTCCACCCCGGCCAGAGCCTCGTCGCACAGGATCACCAGCGGATCCTGAAGGAGCGCCCGGGCGATGGCCAGGCGCTGGCGCTCGCCGCCCGACAGGGCGCGGCCCCGTTCGCCGACCCGGGTGTGGAGCGGCAGCGGCAGCCGCGCCTGTTCCAGCACGGATTCAAGCCTGCGATCGTCCGCATCCGGCGCGGCGAGGCGGAGATTTTCGGCGAGATCGCCGTTGAACAGGATGGTCTCCTGACTCACCACCACCACCCGGCGGCGAAGCTCGGCAAGGGACAGCCGCCGGATGTCCACGCCGTCGAGCAGGATGCGGCCATGGTCGGGATCGAACTGGCGGTGCAGGAGATCGACGAGGGTCGATTTCCCCGCCCCCGACGCGCCGGTAAGACCGATGCGCGCGCCCGCCGGGAAGGTGGCGGTCACATTGACCAGCACCGGATCGCGGCCCGGATGGGCGAAGGCGACATGATCCAGCGCCAGCTCCCCGCGCGCAGGCCGAGGCAGGGGCACGGGATCGGCGGGATCCATGACCGCCGGTTTCTCGTCCAGCAGTTCGAGGACGCGATTGAGCGACACTTCCGCCCGGGCGGAAGCCGCATAAAGGCCGAGGAAGGTCTGGACGGGCCCCGTGGCGCGGGCGAGATAGGCGGAGAAGGCGATGAGGGTGCCGAGCGTGAGATCGCCTTCGATCACCCTGGCGCCCCCGATCACGAACACCACCGCCGTGCTCGCCGTCATCATGAGGCCCGGTCCGGCGCCGGTGACGTAGGACATGCGCTGCATGGCGAGAAGATCGCGGCGGTAGCCGTCCTGCCGGGCACCGAGCATCCGCCGCTCCGGCTCCTCCCGGGCGAGGCCCTGGATGAGGCGCACGCCGCCCAATCGCTCGATCAGGTAGGACGCGATCTCCCCCGCCCGCTGACGCAAGGCATTGGCTCGCGCCGCAAGGCGCGGCCGCATGACGCGGAGGAACGCCGCCTGGGCGGGCAGCAGGATGAAGGCGACGAGGGTGAGCGACGGGCTCAGCGCCAGCATGAAGACGAGGCTGCCGATGAGGAGGATGACGGCGTTGACGAGCGCGAGCAGACTGTCGAGCGCGAAGCGCTGCACTTCGGCGACGTCGCCGTCGAGCCGGGTCATCAGGTCCCCCGCCTTGCGCCGCGCGAAGAAATGGGGGGAGAGGGTCAGGAGATGGGCATAGACCTTCTCCCGGAGCGCGAACAGCACCCGGGCGGAGGCGTCCACATATAGCTGCCGGTTGGCGAGGCCAAGCACGGCCCCGATGACGGCCGCCCCCAGAATGACGCCGGCGAAGACAAGGACGAGTCGGATGTCGCCTGCGAGGATCCCGTCGTCGATCAGGAACTTCGTGAGGAAGGGCTGGAGGAGCGCGAAGCCGGTCGCGAGAAGCGACAGGACGAGGACGAGCGCAAGCCGCGGCGCTTGCGGCCGGGCGAGCGCGGCCACGAGCGCGAGGCCGCGGCGAAGCGGCGGGCGCTGGTTCCGGTCGTCAGTCTGCGGCGCCGTCAATAAATGGCCACCCGGCTAGGCCCCTCGGCTGGGGTAGGACATCACTCGCCCCATTTGGACCGCGGCGCGCCGGGCTGTCAATCCCACCGCGCCGCGCAAGGCGAGGCTCATTCGCCGAGGTCGATATCCACCATGCGGAAGGGCGACGGGCCCATGTCCGGGCAGTCGGGCAGCACCACCTCGCCAAGCTTCTTCAGGTCATCCGTCGAGAAGATGCCGATGTCGCACATGGTGCCGGCGGTGTAGACCTCCTTGCCGTCGAGGGAGACGTTGACCTGATAGTAGCTGTGGTCGAGGGGCACGGTCTTGAGCTCTTCCCCCGTCTCGAGGTCGAACTTGGACAGCACCAGATAGCCCGCGAACAGGTGACGGCGGTCGGGCGCGATGGTGCCCGTGAAATAGACCCGGGGCTCCACCTTGAGCGTGCGCACGTCCGCCTCGCCCGACTTGAGGTCGAGGGTCAGCGCGCCGAACACGAAGGCTTCGGGATCGCTTTCCTCGAGGTCCGTCCGCACATAGGTGAGCAGCGACGAGAACAGGCCGCTCGCCTCGGGCATGGGCCAGAAGTTCAGCATGTCCGGAGGACCGGCATTCTCGCGCCGCCAGTTGCGCAGGGGATAGGTGTCGATGATCTCGCCCGTCTCGGCGTTCAAGGTGTAGAGATCCCAGCCCAGGGCATAGAGCTTGTCGCCCTCGGGATTGGTCATCAGGATGTGGATGCGCCGGGGGACGTTGGTGAACTGCTTGATGGGCGTCGCCTCAAGCCCGCCGTCGGCGGCATAGACCGAGATGCGGGTCGGCAGCGCTTCGTAGCGGTCGGCATGGACGCGCGACGGGATCTCGTAGGAATAGATCCGGCTGCCATCGGGGCTTATCGCGAGACCGAGATTGATCGCCCGCTCGTCCGGGCCGTGGGCCGTCTTCGCGCGGAACACCTCCTCGCCGGTCTTGAGATTGATGCCGACGATGTCCTTGTAGTTGTTGGCGACGAGATAGGCGATGCCGTCCTTCGTCACTTCCATGCCGACCACCGCCGTGCCCGGTCCCGGCACCTTGTAATGCTTGACGATCTTCCGTCCCTTGAGGTCGATCACATAGAGATTGTCGGGCTTGGATGCCGTCACCGCATATTCGGCGGCGCTTGCCGGTTGCAGCAGCATGGTGAGAAGCCCGCAGCCGGCGACCAGCGCAAGGCGCAACCTCTGGATCACGGAATAGCTCGTCATGGCGCTCCCCCTCCTGCGGCTCAGTTTTCCGGATAGACGGATTCAAGCTTGCGCCAGTCGTTCTGGGCCGAGGGCGCGTCCTTGTTCCAGTCGGGAAAGGTATTGATGGTGTCCGGCACCTGGGCGGGCCACCAGCAGGGGTCGGTGCAGCCATAGAGGTCGGCCTCCATGGGCTGGCAGAGGGCGGCGACGCTGCCGAACGGGTCCACTTCCCAGCCGGGATCGAGCGACGAGGTGCAGCCAACGACCGTCTGCATGGCCATGACCTCGGCCCGCTCCTCCTCGCCCGGCGCATTGGCGAGCCGCCGCGCCTTGTCGTTCAGGGGACGCAAATGTTTCATCATGTCATGCCTCCATCCGCGCGCCACGGCGGGGCGCAATGTGATCGTCGAAGAAGCGCGGGTTCGCCGCGAGAATTTCGCTGTAGACGGCGATGCCGAAATCCACCCAGTCCCGCATGATGCTGCAATAGTGGTAGGTGGGGTGCTGCGGATCGCCGTAGCGGGCATATGATTCATGATAGCAGCCGCCCGCGCAGAGATTGCGGATATGGCAGCTGGCGCAATGGGTGCCCTCGCGATCGAGGCGCTGGCCCACGAAATCGCCGAGCATCTCCTTGTCGATGCCGTCGCGCACATTGCCGAAGGTGGGGAGTCCCGAGCCCGTGAAGCGGTGGCAGAGATTGAGGTCCCCATCCTTGTCCACCGCCAGCATGCCGACCCCGGCGCCGCAGGGGAGCGCCTTGCGCGTGCCGTCGTGAAGATCGGTCATCAGCTGGTGGAGATTGGAGAAACCCGTATTGCGCCCCTGAATCGCCGCGTCGCGATAGGCGCGCCCCAGCCGCTTGAAGCCCGCGAACACCTCGGCAAGCTCCGCCTCGTTCAGGTTGAAGATGGCGTTGTCCCCGGCGGTCACCGGGGCATAGCCCACTTCGGCGAATCCCAGCTCGTCGCGCAGGTGATGGTGGATCGCCTCGACATCCGTCACACCCGCGGTGAGCGTCACCCGCGCGCCCACGGGGCGGCTTCGGTAGCGGTCGAGCGCCATGCGCACCTTCTTCGCCACCAGGTCGTAGCTGCCGCGGCCGCCGACGGTGACGCGCCGCAGGTCATGAATGGCCTTGGGCCCGTCCATGCTGATGGCGAGCCCGAAGCGATGGGCGTCCAGCCAGTCGACGATCTCTTCCGTCAGCAAGGTGGCGTTGGTGGTGAGCGAAAAGTCGGGGATCTTGCCCGCTTCCCCGCAGCGCCGCTCCGCATGTTCCACGATCCTCCGGATTTCCCGGAACTTGCGCAGGGGCTCGCCGCCGAAGAACACGATATTGACCCGGTCGCGCGGCCCGGACTGGGCGAGCAGAAGCTCGATCGCTTCGACCGCGGTCTCGAAATCCATGTCCTCGCCCGCCTTCGGCGTCGCCAGGTCCTCCTTGTAGCAGTAGCCGCAGGCGAGATTGCAGCCCGTCGTCATGTTGAGGACGATGGTGCTGAGCGGAAACTTCTCGACCTTCGGGAGGGATACGGGCCCGCGCGCCTCCGCGCCGCGGCGGATGACGCCGAGGGCGGTGAAGTCCTCGATGACGCTCAGGACCTCGTCCACGTGATAGCGGCCGTCGAAGCGGCCGCGGAGATCCTCGGCCCGCAGCGGCCGGGATCGCGCATGGCTGTCCTTGAGGGCGTCGAGCAGTTCCGCGCTCAGGGGGTCGAGATCGAAGAGACCCGTGGTCGGGATATGGAACAGGACCCGACGCTCGCCCACGGTCACGTCATGGCCGACCAGTGGATCGAACTCAAAGCCCTTGGCTTGCGCCGCGTTCATCACCATACCACGTAACCTCTTGCACTCTGGCCGAAAGGGCGGGGGCGGATGCCCCCGGCCCTCACATCCGGCTCAATAGATCGGCGGATTGTTCCAGCGCTGGGCGGAGACGATGAGCCGCGCCACCCCGCTCACCTTGCGGCCCGCATCATCCACGGTCGCCGTGATGGTCAGATCGCCGAAATTGCCCGCATTGTAGCGCCGCTTGGGATTGGGGCCGGCGGGCGCGGGATTGAAGAGACCCGTCGGCGTGATCTCGCCCGCGAACTCGGCGTCCTTCATCTCCGCCGCCGTCTCGTCGAACGGACCGGTCTGCCATTCCGCGGGCACGACGCCGATGCGGAAGTCGTCGTCCGTATCCGCCTTGCCATCGGCGCCGTTGTGGAAGGCGACTGCCTCGAACTGGGCCGCGACGGGCGCCGTGTTGCCGCCGCCCACGCGGGCCACCGCGTAATCGGGGGTCACCACCACCCGGTCGATGCGGTCATAGACCGCGACCGCATCGGCGAGGAGGGCTTCGCCCACGCGGACGTCCCGCCGCCCGATGGCCGCATCATCGGCGACCGTCACCCGCACCACGATCTCGCCGGGCGCGGACCTGAGCGTCTCGACCTCGATCCCGGGGCCGAAATCGGCATCACCCTCAAGCCCGGTGCCGAGAATGGTGAGTTCGACGCTCGAGCCCTGGCGCAGGCCTTCGCTGGTCACCGCCAGGATGCGCGCTGCGCCCGTGTCGCTCCGCACCGCAAGGAGGGTGCCGCCGAGCTCCGGCCGGTCGTTGCGGAACCAGCGGCCGACCAGGGTCGTGCCGTCGCGGGACAGGGCCGCCACTTCGCGATAGTTCTCGTCGCCCCGGGCGCGCCATTCATAGCCATTGTAGACGACGGCGCGCGCGCCGCGGTCGCTGACGTCGAAGAAACCGTCGCCCGCCGCGGTCACCGTCACGTCGCGGGCGGTATAGCCTTCGCCCGGCACATAGCTGACAACGCGCCATGCGCCCGCGGGGTTCGGCTTCTCCGCCGCCTTCCAGTCGTCATAGGCCCTGGACGACAGGGCGAATTCCTTGCCGAGAAGGTCGGACACCCAGCCCTTGGCCTCGTCCAGCCAGTCGCGGTCGCGCGACAGCATGTGATATTCGATCGTAGGCCACTGGCTTACGTGCATGTCCACGAGATGCCGCCATTCCTCCGCGTCGCGGCGCTGCAGGGCGACGCGCGCCACCGTATGGCAGCGCCCGCACATGACGAAGAGCCGCTCGTCCACCACGCCGTCGAGCACCTCGGTCTCCACGAGCTGGGGCCGGCGCTCCAGCGCATAGCGGAAGGGCGCGGCCTCCTCGGGCGCGAGGCCCTGATTGTCGGCCAGATACTTCACCACCGCGCGGCGGTCGTCGGGGCTGATTTCAAGCCCGTGGGCGACGATCATGCGCGCAACGGTCATGTCCCAGCCTTCGGGCGTCTTGCGCTGCTCGCTGATGCGGCTCAGGCGGCCGCTGTCGTCGGGGGCGTGGCAGCTCGCGCAATTGGCTTCCACCACTTCATATCCCGGCGCAGGCGCCTGCTGCTCGCTGCCGCCCGTCGCTGCGGCCTGGTCGGTTTCCGCCTTTTCCTCGCCGCAAGCGGCCAGGAACGCAGCAACCGCGATTGCGGCGACCATTCGCATGGGCTTGTTGAACGCCATCCCGCCTCTCCTGTCGTCACGTAACGCGGTCCCGCAGGACCTCTTCAAGCAAGCGACGGGGCGGCGGCCGGGCCGCCGCCCCGCGCGTCCATCAGTAACGGAAGCTCGCCGTCAGGCCGTAGGTGGCCGGCGCGCCGTAGAACAGCTGGTTGAAGCCGAAGTCGCTGGTGAAGTCGAAGGTGTAGGCAAGATACTTCTCCTTGAAGATGTTCTTGCCCCAGATCGCGACCTCGAAGCGCTCGCCCGGGAAGAGATAGGCGAGCCGCGCGTTCCACACGTCATAGCCGTTCTCGCGCGCGAGCGGCTGGTTGAACACGTCGAAATAGTGGGCGCTCTGGTAGCTCATGTCCACCTGGGCGGAGAGATAGCCCTCGCCCACCGGATGGGTATAGCGCACCAGGGCGTTGAAGGACGTCTTCGGCGCCAGCACCAGCTTGCGGTTGTCGACCGTCGACCCGTCGGGAAGCGTGATGTTGTCCGCGTCGGTGTCAAGCAGGCTCAGGCCGAGATTGACGTCAAGCCCCTGGAACGGATTGGCCACCAGCTCGAACTCGGCGCCCTTGATCTTGGCGCTCGCCGCGTTGGTGATGAAGGCCGACGGCGGATCGAAGGTCAGGGCCTGGAGATCCTTGTAGTCATAGTAGAAGGCCGTGGCGTTGAAGCGTGCCACACGACCGATCGTCGTCTTGATCCCGATCTCGTAGGCCGTCAGCTTCTCGTCGTTGTACTTGATGCGCTCCGGCGGGGCGGAGGTGAAGCCCGCGTTGAAGCCGCCCGACTTGAAGCCGCGCGACACGCTGGCAAACGCCAGCACGTCGTCATTGGGCCGCCAGTTGATGCCCGCCTTGCCCGAGAATACGCCCTTGTCGAAGACCGCAAGGTCGCCGAACGTCGCCTCGTTGAATTCGAGGAGGACGGTATCCGGCACGCCGGCAAGATCCGGGCTGCCGAGACGGTCCACCTGGATGTAGTCGTATTTCTTGCGCTCGTCCGTGTAGCGGCCGCCGACGAGAATGCTGAATTCAGGCGTGATGTCGTATTCGATCTGGGCGAAGCCCGCGATGCTGCGGGTATCCTGATCGGCCACGGTGTCGAGATAGAAGCTCGGGTCCAGATCCTCGCCGAAGCGCAGGGCCTGGGGCATGTGGACGTCCTGATCGTAGTAGTAGGCGCCGATCACCCAGTTGAAGCGCTCGCTCGACCCGTTGACGCGCACCTCCTGGGAGAACTGCTTGGCGTCCAGCTGGAAGGTCGGGAACAGGATGTCCAGCGGCCCCATGTCCGTGTCTTCCTGATGGAACTTCTCCACATCCTCATAGGCGGTGATGGAGGTCAGGGTCATGTTGTCGGCGAAGTCCCAGGTGAGGGTGCCGGAGAAGCCGAAATTCTCGAGCTTCAGGCGGCCGCGGCGATTGTATTCGCCGGCCCAGGGATCGCCGTCGGTGTCACGATAGCCGAAATAGTCGGTGCAGAGGCCCGCCAGCGCCTGATCGGGGCTGCAGGGGTCGCCGTTGAGATCGAGCCCGGTGCCCTGATGCTGGTAGGCCGCGGCGATCACGTCGCTCTTCGCGCCATGAACGTTGAGGAGGAGGCTTGCGGATTCGCTCAGGTCGAAATTGACCATGAGGCGGCCCGCCACGTTGTCGGATTCGTTCGGGTTCGGGCCGATGCGGTTTTCCACATAGCCGTCCGCCTTGTTGTAGGCGACCGCGAGGCGCGCCTGGATCATGTCGGTGATGGGCCCGCCCACGGCGCCTTCAAGCTTGATCTGGTCGAAGCGGCCGTAGGTGCCTTCAAGATACATGTCCACCTCTTCGGTGGGGCGGCGCGAGATGAAATGCACGAGACCGCCGGTGGCGTTGCGGCCGTAGAGAGTGCCCTGCGGCCCGCGCAGCACCTCGATGCGCTCAAGGTCAAAGAGCTGGAAGGTCTGGCCGGCGAGGGAGCCGAGATAGACCTCGTCCACATAGACGGCGACCGTGCCTTCGTTGTTGTCGTTGAAGTCGTTGAGACCGACGCCGCGCAGGGTGAAGGAGGGGTTGTTGCCCTCGCCCACGGGCGTGCCGATCACGAGGCCCGGCGTCTGCTGGGCGATGTCCACGCTGTTGGTGAAGCCGAGCTCGCGGATGGCGTTGCCGGTGAAGGCGGTCACCGCCACCGGCGTATCCTGCAGGCGTTCCTCGCGCTTCTGCGACGTGACGATGATTTCCTCAAGGAGAAGGCTGGAGCCGCGCTCCTCCTGAGCTGCAACATTGGTTGCCGGAAGCACGAGCGCGATCGCTGTGCCGGCCATGGCCGCCAGCTTGCCCACGGAACGGACGCTACGCACGTTACCCATCTGATGATCCTCCCAAATTCCCCGAGATGTTTGTGTTCATTGTAATAGGTCGCCCGGGTCCGAGCTTGAACCTGAGCGACGCATTAGTTGACGCCGAGTGCCAAGGACGCCTCGCGGCGCCTCCTGCCGCCCGGGCGTCACCCGCCCTTCTGCGCCTTCTGACGCCAGTCCCGCGGCGAACAGCCGAAGGCCGCGCGGAACGACCGGCTGAAATGGGACGCGTCATTGAAGCCCCAGCTGAAGGCGATGTCCAGGATGCTGCGGCCCGCCTGCGCCGGGTCGGCGAGATCAGCCCGCGCCCGCTCCAGCCGCCGCTGGCGCATCCATTCGCCCATGGATTGCCCCGTCTCCTCGAACAGACGATGGAGATGCCGGGTGGAGATGCCGAGCCCTTCCGCGATGGTGCGCGGCGCGAGGTCCGGTTCGTGCAGGCGTTCGTCGATGAACTGGCGGATGCGCTGCAACTGTCGGTCGCGCCCCCGTTCCGGCTTGTCGGGAATGCCGGGGAGAGCCGCAAGCAGGAAGGACAACAGGCTGTCCCGGTAGCGCACGTCGTGGCCCGACAAGGCCTGCGCCTGTTCATAAAGGGTGCGCGCATAACCGCTGAGCACCGCGCCCGCGCCGCTCACCCCCGCGATGGGCATGGCGCAGGGAATGTCGCCGTCGAGCGTGCGGCTTGCCAGCAGATCGCGCGGCAGATGGAAGGACAGCTGGTTCAGATGTCCGTCGGTATGGAATTCCACCGGGCGCAGGCTGTCGATGATGGTGCAGTCGCCGGGGCCGAGCACCACGTCGTGGCCATTTTGGGTGATGCGCACCCGGCCGCCCAGCTGCACCAGCAGATAGCAGTAGGAATCCCGCGCGAGCGCCACATGCCGCGCCCCCCAGTGCAAGCGTTCGACGCTCGCGTAATGTTCGACGATATCGAGATCGTTCACCTGGCGGCGGGCGACGCCGCCGCTGAAGGGCCGCCCATGGGTCGGCACGGCATCAAGCGCGCCGCACAGCTCCTGCACCCTGGCTGCCCATCCGTCGAAGCCCATGACATCATCGGCGGCCCGAAGGCCGTTTGATTGAAACATGGTCGTTCGGCCTATCTGATTTCCCAAGCCGAGGTAGGCTACTGCGCGACGCAACCGCCGGTCAAGCCCCGCCGCCGTCGCGCGGCGCGAGAATTTCCCGCGCCGGGGCCATTGCCGCGGAGCGGCTTCCATCCCCGATTGGAAGCGGCTGAGGCGCGGGGCCGGATCCTCGGAAAAATTGTAAGGGGCAGACACGAAAGAACCGCGACGAGGGGTCTCGCCGCGGTTCCGTCGATCAGATGTCGCACCACCCGTCAGGTCATGATGCAGACGGACTTGGTCTCCGTGTAAAGGTCGAGGACGGCGCGGCCCATTTCGCGGCCGATGCCCGACTGCTTGAACCCACCGAACGGCATGTTGGGATCGACCACGTTGTGGCAGTTGACCCACACCGTGCCCGCCTTGATCTTGGGCACCAGGCGGTGGACGAAGCTCAGGTTGTTGCTCCAGATGCTGGCGCCGAGGCCGTAGATGGTGTCGTTCGCCATGGCCGGGATGTCCGCCACGTCGTCGATGGGCTGCGCCACCACCACCGGGCCGAAGATCTCCTCGCGCACCACCTTCATGTCGGGCTTCACGTCCACGAATACCGTGGGCTCCACGAAGCAGCCGCGGTCGCCGAGCGCCTTGCCGCCGACCAGAGGCCGCGCGCCTTCGGAGATCCCGGACTGGATGTAGGACAGCACGCGCTCCTGCTGCTCGGCGGAGACGAGCGGGCCGATCTGGGTCGCCGGGTCGAGGCCCGCGCCCACCTTCATCTGCTTCGCGAAGGCGGCGATGCCTTCGGTCACCTTGTCGAACACCTTGCGCTCGACGAACAGGCGGGAGCCCGCGGTGCAGACCTGGCCCGCATTGAAGAAGATGGCCATCGCCGCGCCGGGGATCGCCATGTCCATGTCGGCATCGCCCATGACGATCACGGGCGACTTGCCGCCGAGCTCGAGCGACACGCGCTTCATGCTCTTCATGGCGTTGGCGCCGATGATCTTGCCCACCTGGGTCGAGCCGGTGAAGGCGATCTTGTCCACCTCGGGATGGTCGACGATGGCGGCGCCCGCCGTGTCCCCGAAGCCGGTAATGACGTTGAGCACGCCCTTCGGCACGCCGGCCTCAAGGGCGAGCTCGCCGAGGCGGAGCGCCGTGAGGCAGGTCTGCTCGGCGGGCTTCAGGATGATGGTGCAGCCCGCGGCGAGCGCCGGGCCGATCTTCCACACCGCCATCATCAGCGGGAAGTTCCACGGGATGATCTGGCCGACGACGCCCACCGGCTCCTTGCGGGTGAAGGCGAAATATTCGGCGCCCGGCACCATGTTGGCCGAAATGTCGATGGTCGAGCCTTCGATCTTGGTCGCCCAGCCGGCCATGTAGCGCAGGAATTCGGCCGCGCCGCCCACGTCCACGATGCGGGCGAAGGTCACCGGCTTGCCGTTGTCCAGGGATTCAAGCTCCGCGAGCTCCTGGGCGTGGGCGTCAATCAGGTCGGCGAGCTTCAGGATGATGCGCTGGCGGTCCGCCGGCCGCATCTTCGGCCAGTCGCCCGATTCGAAGGCGCGGCGGGCGGCGCGGGCGGCCTTGTCCACATCGGCCGCGTCGCCCTCGGCCACGGCGCCCACCTCGATCCCCGTCGCCGGGTCGATCACCGGGAAGGTCTTGCCGCTTTGCGCCGCAACCCATTCACCGTCAATCAGAAGTTTCTTCGGGCTGGCGATGAAATCGGCCGCGGCCTTGCTGAGCCGCGATCTTTGATCTGCAATGGCATCCATTTCTGTGTCTCCTCGAATAATCGTGGCCCCCTCTTGGGCGTGATTTTACCCCCCGCGCGGCATGCAAATCTAGAACGAGAGCGCCCTGCCCTTTGTCGTGCGGAGACATGACACTGCGTCATCCCCATGGCATGATGCCGAAAACACAGGGGAGACCACATGCTGCTCGAACGGCAACGCGCCCAGCTTCTCGTCGTCGACATCCAGGAACGCCTTGCGCCGCATATCCATGAGGCGGACGCGGTGGTGCGGAACACCGGAATCCTCCTCGAGGCCGCGGCAACGCTCGGGATCCCGGTCACGGTGTCGGAACAGTATGTGAAGGGGCTGGGGCCGACCGTCGCCCCCCTGCAGTCCAGGATCGAAGGCGCCGCCGTCTTCGAGAAGATCCATTTCTCCTGCGCCGCCGATCCGCAGATTCGCCGCCACCTGCACCGGCTCGACCAGGAACAGGGGCGCGACCAGATCATCATCTGCGGGATCGAGGCCCATATCTGCGTGCTGCAGACGGCGCTCGGCCTCGTCCATGGCGGGCACCGGGTGGCGGTGGTGCAGGACGCCGTCGGCTCGCGCAATCCCCGCAATCGCGACGTCGCCATGGCGCGCATGATCCAGAACGAGATCGAGGCCGTGACGACCGAAATGGTGCTGTTCGAATGGATGGAGCAGGCGGGAACCGACGAGTTCCGCGCCCTCAGCAAGTTGGTGAAGTAAGGGGCGACGCGCCATGAACGCCGGGATGGAAGCCGTCAGAAACTTCGATCCGGCGCATCTCGACGCCGCCTTTCTCGGCAATCCCTATCCCACCTACCATCTGCTGCGGGAATTCGACCCCGTCCATCGCTGCGCCGACGGATCCTATTTCCTCACCCGCTATGACGACGTGGCGGCGATCTATCGCGACCGCCGCTTCAGCTCCGACAAGAAGGTGGAATTCCGCCCCAAGTTCGGCGACAGCTGGCTCTATGTCCATCACACGACCAGCCTCGTTTTCAACGATCCGCCCCTTCATACCCGCGTCCGCCGCCTCATCATGGGGGCGCTGACCCCGCGCGCCCTTGCGGCGCTGGAGCCGCAGCTCGTCGCGCTGGTGGACCGCCTGCTGGACCGCGCGGCGGAGCGCGGGACCATGGACCTGATCGAGGATTTCGCGGCGGCCATTCCCATCGAGGTGATCGGCGACCTTCTCGGCGTGCCGCGGGCCGACCGGGGGCCGCTGCGCGGCTGGTCCCTTGCGATCCTCGGCGCGCTGGAGCCGGTGATCACCGAAGAACAGAGGACGCGCGGCAACAACGCCGTCGCCGAGTTCCGGGACTATCTCATCGGCCTCGTCGCCGAGCGGCGGCGCAACATGCGGGACCCCGAGCAGGACGTGCTGAGCCGCCTGATCGCGGGCGAGGCCGACGGCGAGAAACTGACGGAGGAAGAGCTGCTGCAGAACTGCATCTTCCTGCTGAATGCGGGGCACGAGACCACGACCAATCTCATCGGCAACGGCGTCGCGGCGCTGATCGACAATCCGGGCGAGCTCCGGCGCCTGCGGGAGGATCCCGGCCTCATCAAGTCGGCGGTCGAGGAGTTCCTGCGCTACGAGAGCTCCAACCAGCTCGGCAACCGCATCACGGTGGAGGAGGTGGAAATCGGCGGCGTCACCATGCCCCCGGGCACCCGGGTTACCTTATGCATCGGGGCGGCGAACCGGGACCCCGCGCAATTCCCCGATCCCGACCGGCTGGACATCACCCGGCATCCCAACCGTCACCTCGCCTTCGGCGGCGGCATCCATGCCTGCGCGGGCATGTCGCTCGCCCGCATGGAGGGGCAGATCGCGATCCTACGCCTCGTACAGCGCTTCGCCGAAATCGCGCCCAATGGCCCCTTCGTCCGCGGCGGGCGGGCGCGCTTCCGCGGTTTCGCGTCCTACCCCCTTGCGGTCAAAGCCGGCTGAGGGCCGCCCGCCAGCCGCCATAGGCGCGGGCCCGCGCCTCCCCGGTCATGATGCGGTGGTAGGCCGCGCCGCGCCGCCACAGCCGCGACAGTTGCTGGAGATCGTCGAACATCCCGACCTGCAGCCCGGCGAGGAATGCGGCGCCGAGGGCCGTGGTCTCGGCCACCTCCGGCACTTCGACGGGGGTATCCAGCATGTCGGCGAGGAACTGCATGAGGAAGCCGTTGGCGGTCATGCCGCCGTCGGCGCGCAGGACCCCGCTGCCCGGCGCCGCGCCGCGCATTTCCTCCACCAGATCGCAGGTCTGGTAGGCGACGGATTCAAGGACCGCCCGGGCGATTTCCGCGGGGCCGCTGTCAAGCGTCAGGCCCGACAGCACCGCCCGCGCATCGGGCCGCCAGTGCGGCGCGCCCAGCCCCGTGAAGGCGGGGACGAGATAGACGCCGCGATTGTCGTGAAGGCTTGAAGCCAGCGCCTCCGTCTCCGCCGCCGAGCGGATGAGCTTCAGGCGGTCGCGCATCCACTGGACGGCGGAGCCCGCATTGAAGATGCTGCCCTCGAGCGCGTAGGTGGTGCGCCCATCGAGGCGGTAGGCGGGGGTGGTGAGCAGCCCCTTGTCGGAGATCACCGCCTGCTCCCCCGTATTGAGGACCAGGAACGCCCCCGTGCCGTAGGTCGCCTTGATCATGCCGGGCTGGAAGCAGGCCTGGCCGACGACCGCCGCCTGCTGGTCCCCGGCGATGCCGCCGATCCTGACGGGGTCGCCCAGATGCTCGGCGAGCGTCACCCCGTAATCCGCCGTGCAGTCGCGCACCTCGGGCAGGATCTCGCGCGGGATGTCGAAAAGACGGAGAAGCCACGGGTCCCATTCATTGTCGTGGATGTTGAACAGGAGCGTGCGGGCGGCGTTGGTCGCATCCGTCGCATGCACCCGCCCGCCGGTGAGCCGCCACAGGATGTAGCTGTCCATGGTTCCGGCGAGAATTTCGCCCCGCTGCGCCCGCTCCCGCGCGTCGGGCACGTGATCGAGAAGCCAGGCGAGTTTCGTCGCCGAGAAATAGGGATCGAGCAGAAGGCCCGTGCGGCGGCGGATTTCGGCTTCATGCCCGCGCTCCCTCAGCGTGGCGCAGAGATCCGCCGTGCGCCGGTCCTGCCAGACGATGGCGCGGCTGAGGGGCGCGCCCGTCTTGGCGTCCCACAGCAGGCAGGTTTCCCGCTGGTTGGTGAGGCCGATCGCCGCGATCTCGCCCCCCGCCTCGGCGGCGGCGCGGCGCGTGACGGCAAGCACCGCCTGCCAGATCTCCTCCGCGTCATGCTCCACCCAGCCGGGCTCGGGGAAATACTGGCGATGCTCCTTCTGGGCGACGGCGCGGAGACGGCCTTCGGCGTCGAACGCCATGGCGCGGCTCGAGGTGGTGCCCTGGTCGATGCTCAGGATGCAGGCGGACATCGGCGGCTCTCCCATCGGATCTTCGGGACTTGGCCCTTCCCAAGCTCAGTCTAATGCCGGTATGTTCTTCACATGCAAGGACTTTCGGAAAACGGCTGCGATCTTCTGGTGATCGGCGGCGGCATCAACGGCACCGGGATCGCGCGCGATGCGGCGGGGCGGGGGCTGAAGGTGATCCTTGCCGAAGCGGGGGATCTCGCCGGCGCCACATCGTCCGCCAGCAGCAAGCTCATTCACGGGGGCTTGCGCTATCTCGAGCATTTCGATTTCAAGCTGGTGCGGGAGTCGCTTGCCGAGCGGGAGGTGATGCTGAAAATCGCGCCCGATCTGGTGCGCCCCCTCACCTTCGTGCTGCCGCACAACGACCGCCTGCGGCCCGCCTGGATGCTGCGGATCGGGCTGTTCCTCTATGACCATCTGGGCGGCAAGCGGAGCCTTCCCGGATCCTTCCCCGTAAGGCTGCCGAACTCGCCCTACAAGGGCATCCTGCGCGGCGCCTTCGCCCGCGGCTTCGTCTATTCCGACTGCGCGGTGGATGACGCGGGTCTGGTGCTCGCCAATGCCCGCGACGCCCGCGCCCGGGGCGCCGAGATCCTGACCCGCGCCCGCGTGGTGGCGGCGGAGCCCCGCGACGGGCGCTGGCTGGTGACGATCGCCGCTGCCGACAACGGCGAAATGCGGCAGGTCACGGCCCGCGCCGTCGTCAATGCGGCAGGGCCGTTCGCGGGCCGCGTCGATCGCGAGATCCTCGGGATCGCTGACGCGCCGCGCCTTCGCCTCGTCAAGGGCAGCCATATCGTGGTGCCGCGGATCTACAAGGGGGATCACGCCTTCATCCTGCAGGCGGAGGACCGCCGCGTCGTCTTCGTCATCCCCTTCGCCGAGCAGTTCAGCCTGGTGGGCACGACCGAGATCGACGTCGCCGACGCCGATCATCCCGAGATCACGGCGGCGGAGACCGAATATCTCTGCCGCACGCTCGACCATTACTTCCGCGAGGCGCCACGGCCCGCCGACGTCTTGTGGTCGTTCGCCGGTGTGCGGCCCTTGTACGACGACGCCAGGGGCTCGGCGAGCGCCGTGACCCGCGATTACGTCCTGAAACTCACGTCGCGCGACGGCGCGCCGGCGCTGTCCGCCTATGGCGGGAAGCTCACCACCTATCGGCGGCTTGCGGAGGCGGCGGTCGAGAAGCTGCGCCCGGTCTTCGGGGATCTGCCGCCTTCCTGGACGGCCGATGTCCCCCTGCCGCCGCGGCGGCTGCCGGAGCCCGCGGGCGCCGAGATCATCCCCGGCCTCAGCGAGGCGGAAGCGGCCTACTGGGTGGATCAGGAATGGGCGCGGACGGGCGACGACATCCTGTGGCGGCGGACAAAGCGCGGCCTCGCCTTCGCGCCGCACGAACGGGCGGAGCTTTCCGCCCGCATCGATCACTGGATCAAGGCAAGACAAGGAGCGGGAGATGACTGATAGCGCCACCACGGCCCATGCGGCCAACGACCGCCGGTTGCAGATCTGGGACTGGCCGGTACGGCTCTTTCACTGGCTGATCGTGATCCTGATCGCCGTATCCTGGTATACCGGCGAGGAAGGCATGATGGACATCCATCAATGGTCGGGGCTCGCCGTGCTGGCGCTCACCCTGACCCGCGTCATCTGGGGCTTCGTCGGAAGCTCGACCGCCCGCTTCTCGTCCTTCGTCAGGGGCCCGCGCGCGGTCTGGGGCTATGTGAGCAACATCATGCGGCGGGAGCCGGCCCATGTGGCGGGCCATACGCCCACCGGGGCCTGGATGATCCTGGCCTTCTATCTGCTGCTGATCGCCATGCCGGTCCTGGGGCTTTTCGCCAACGACGACATCTTCTTCCGCGGCCCCCTTGCCTACCGGGTGGACAAGGAGCTGTCAGACAGCCTGACGGTCCTGCACAAGCAGCTTTTCGATCTGCTGCTCATCTTCGTCATCCTCCATGTGGCGGCGGTGCTGATCTACCGCTTCGTCCTGAAGGAGGATCTGGTGACGCCCATGATCACGGGCCGCCGCAGCTGGCCGGGGCCGGATTACCCGCAGCTCAGGATGACCAGCGGCATCTGGGCGGTGGCGATCTTCGCCGTCGTCTCCGCCCTGATTTATCTGGTCATCCTGTAGGCAGGTCCGGACCGTTACTTGGTCCGGAAGTCGTCGTGGCAGCTCTTGCAGGTGCCGAAGATCTCGCGAAGCTTCGGCGCCGCCGCCTTGACGCCGCCTTCGGACGCAAGCTTCACGAGTTCCGCCGTCTGCGCTTCAAGGGTATCGAGGCCCTTCTCGAACTTGGCCCAATCCTTCCAGATCTCGGCCTTGGCCGTGGTCTTCTCGCGGCCCTTGCCCGCCGTGTTCTCGCGGAAGGCGGCCTTGCTGAGGCTCGACGCCTTCGCCAGCATCTCCGCATGGGCGAGGAAGGAATCCTCATGGGGCACCTTGCCCTGGACGATGAGGCCGAGGGCCGTGGTGTTGGCGCCCACCGCCTCCATCACCTGCTTCCGGTAGTTGATGACGTCGTCCGGCTCGGCGGCCGACGCGACGCCCGCAGTCAGGCTGAAAGCGGCGAGGGTGGCAAGTGTGAGAAGGCTACGACTGTTCATGCGCAATTCCCCAAAGTCCATGAAATGATGGACGCTTAGCCTTGCACAGGGAATTTCCGGACGCAAGCGGACGCGCGGCGGCGCCGCCGAAACCCCGTCACAGGGTCTCGGCGAAAAGCTCCCGCCCGATGAGCATGCGGCGGATCTCGCTGGTGCCCGCGCCGATCTCGTAGAGCTTGGCGTCTCTCAGGATGCGGCCCGTGGGGAATTCGTTGATATAGCCGTTGCCGCCCAGGGCCTGGATCGCCTCCAGCGCAAGCCAGGTCGCCTTTTCCGCCGCATAGAGGATGCAGCCCGCCGCGTCCTTCCGCGTGGTCTCGCCGCGGTCGCAGGCCCGCGCCACCGCATAGACATAGGCGCGGCAGGCGGTCAAGGTCGTGTACATGTCGGCGAGCTTGCCCTGCATGAGCTGGAACTCGCCGATGGGCTGGCCGAACTGCTTGCGGTCATGGACA
>CAZDSS010000009.1:18642-44786 GCA_964508185.1 uncultured Sphingomonadales bacterium | reverse complement strand
CGCTGGGATTTTTCCTTTCGTCCGCGCCGGCGCTCCTTCATGATGCGGGCGTCCTGACAACTGCGACAGCGATCGGAACGTCCGCCAATGGCCTCCGGCATTGATCCCGACAATAGCGCATTCCTCGCCCGCGCGCCGCAGATTGCAAGCATGCGGGACGCGCGCGCCCGGCTTCAGCCCCATATCCTCCATACCCCCGTCCATCGCTGGGCGGGGCCGGAGATCGAACGGCGGACGGCGCGGGGGACGGAGATCGTCCTCAAGCTCGAACTGTTCCAGCGCACGGGCACCTTCAAGATCCGCGGCGCCCTTCTCAACGTCATGAATCTTTCCGACTCGGCGCGGGCGCGCGGGGTCACGGGGGTGAGCGCCGGGAATCACGCGATCGCCGTGGCCTGCGCCGCGCAAAGATTGGGATCCTCCGCCAAGGTGGTGATGATCGAGACGGCCAATCCGGCGCGGGTCGCCGCCGCCCGCGCCTTCGGGGCCGAGGTGGTGACCGCCCCCGACGGCCCCAGCGCCTTCGCCATGGTGGAACGGATCGCCGCCGAGGAAGGCCGCAGCTTCATCCATCCCTTCGACGGCGAGAACGTGGTGCTGGGGACCGGCACCCTCGGGCTCGAGATCATGGACGCCGCGCCTGATCTCGACGCCGTCATCGTCGCCATCGGCGGCGGCGGGCTGATGTCCGGCGTCGCCGCGGCCGTGAAACAGGTGAACTTATCCTGCGCGGTCTACGGGGTGGAACCGGCGGGCGCCGACCTCATGACGCGGAGCCTTGCCGCGGGCGCGCCCCAGAAGCTTGAGGCCGTGCGCACCATTGCCGACAGCCTCGCGCCGCCCATGACCACCCCCGGGGCCTTCGCCCTGTGCCGCCGTTTCGTGGACGAGGTGGTGACCGTCACCGACGACGAGATCACGGCGGCCATGGCCCTGCTGTTCCGGGAGATGAAACTTGCCGTGGAGCCCGCCGGGGCCGCGGCGGCGGCGGCGCTCCTCGGGCCGCTCAAGAACCGGCTCGCGGGCCGGCGCGTCGCCGTCCTCGTCTGCGGGTCCAACATCGACTCCGCGACCTTCGGCAGCCTCATCGCGCGGGGCGAGGCGATTCTGGATGGCTGAGCATCAAGCCGATGCCGGCCGTCAGGTCTCCCGGTACTTCTCGGGTTCGCTGTAGCCCAGTTCGCTGCAGCCGGTTCATGTCCGCCTGGGCGTTGTCGAGGAGCTGACAGGCGTAATCGAGCTCGGAACTGTAATAATTCTTGAGACCGTGGGCGAGGATGGCCGCGTCAAACTCGTCGAAACTCGCGCAGGACTTCCGCGGTGAACAGTCTGCGCAGACTACCAGAAACTCTTTACAAGTGGTTAAGCGGGGCAGGATTTTCAGCCTTCGCCCGGCGCGCCGAGCAGGCTGCGGCAGACGGCGCGGCAATGTTCGTGAACTTCAAGCATGGTGCGAAGATCGCGATGGATGTCGTCCTCGCGAATGCGCGGCAGGGCGTCGGCGAGCTTGCGGATCACCCAATGGATGCCCGCATCCAGCAGGGCGAGGCGCTCGCGAAAGCCGGAAATCGCCCGCATCTTGCCCTCGAACGCGCCGGTCTCCAGGCTCGGCGCGCCGCCGAGACGCTGCACCTGATCGGTGAGCATGGCGCAGAAGCGGGCTTCCGCCTTCGACATTTCCCGCAACTGTTCCGCCTGCGCAGGCGGCGCGGCGGGATCGGCCACCAGCATGGCGGTCACCTTCATGCCCGCGCGCTGGGCTTCCAACAGCATGTTGAGAAAATCCGTCAGCTCCTGACGGGTCATGTATCCCGCATAGGCCGCGTCCGCTTCCGCCATGGAGCAGGGAGAGGATGCGAGGGGCCGCGCTTCCGCCGGGCGCTTCATGCGCGGCGCGACGCCGTTCACGTCAGCGATCGGCCTGTCCCCCATAGGTAACCTTCCAGATGCGGCCGGTGATGCTCTCCGCAATATATAGGCTGCCGTCGAGGCCCTGGGCAAGGCCGACGGGGCGGTAACGGGCGTCGGCCGAGCTGTTGAGCTTTTCCGCGCCCGCAAACCTTTCGGCGAAGACCTGCCACTCACCCGTGGGCGCGCCGTCCTTGAAGGGCACGAAGACCACGTTGTAGCCGCCCTGGGGCTGGGGCGAGCGGTTCCAGGAGCCATGGAAGGCGACGAAGGCGCCGTGCCGGAAGGCGGCCGGGAACTGCTGGCCCGTATAGAACAGGAGGGCGTTCGGCGCCCAGTGGGCGGGGAAGGTGAGCACGGGGTCGCGGTACTTGCCCTTTTCCGCCGGCGTCTTGCCGTCGCCGCCATATTCGGGGGCGATCATGCGCGCCTTCTGCTTGGGGTCGTAATAGGCATAGGGCCAGCCGAAATCGTCGCCCTCCGCGATGCGCACGAATTCCTCGGCGGGAAGCTCCGCATTCTGTTCGGCGGTGAAATGTTCGGGCCACAGGCTGTCCAGCTGGTCGCGCCCGTGGACCGCGGCGAAGAGCGCGTTCGCCTCACCGTTCCAGGCCATGCCCACGATATGGCGGAGCCCCGTGGCGAAGCGGCCCTCTTTCGACGCTTTCTGGCCGGTCTTGTTCGCATCATAGCGCCAGACGCCCGCCTGGCGTTCGAGATCGGGGCAAGGGTTCTGTCCCTTGACGCCCTTTTTCCGGTCGGGCTCCTGGCAGGCATTGCTCGGCGCGCCCACGGCCACATAGAGATTGCCCTCGTCGTCGAAAGCGATGGCCTTGGCCGCATGGCTCTTCTGCTCGGGGAAGCCTTCGACGATCACCTCGGGCTCGCCCGCCGGCGCAAGACCGTAGCCGTCCATTTGATAGCGGAACACGGCGACGTCGGACGCCGCATAGAGCGCGCCGTCATGGAACATGATGGCGGTGCCGCCGAAATCGCCGAAGCGCTCCTCCTCGTCCGCGCGGCCGTCGCCGTCCGTATCGCGGAGCGCCACGATGCCGCCGCCGTCCGCCACCTTGCGGAGCTTCACGTAAAGGTCGCCGCTGGGGCTTACCGCCAGATGGCGGGCGGGGCCCACGCCCTCGTGGAAGATGGTGGCCGTGAAGCCCGGCGGCAGGGTGATGCCGATCTCGGGGTCGGGCTTCGCGCCGTCGGGAATGCGGAAGCGGGCGATGTCCTGGTCCTGCGCCGCGGCGGGCAGGCTCGCTGCAGCCATCAGGCAGATCCCCATGACGGGGGACAGAACGCGTATGGTCATTCCAGCTCTCCTCGATGGGCGGCCCAAGGCATTGAAACATGACGGGCCGATAACGACAACGGCTTGGCGCCGCCTGGACTGTCACATCCGCCGGGCGCCGGCAGCCAGCATGGCCCTAGAACGGTATGGACGGCCCGAGGGTTGCGATCCGAACTGCGCCGCCCGCCCCGGTCGCCCGCTTTTCCGCGGCGACTCTCGTCGCGCATCCGGTATACTCCCCGCGCTTTTTGCTTGCGGCGCAGGACGCGTCCCGGCAATATAACCAAAATCACATGATTTTCGCAGCAACCCGGAAGCCCCCACATTCCCGGCGAGGACATGAGCTCCAGGACAGAAACCCGTCGCGCCTTTGCCGCGCCCGGCGATCCCGATTTCCGGATCGACGACTATCCCCTGTACAATCTCAATCATACCTCGTGGACCTATATCGAGGAGATGAGCAAGCTCTTGAAGGCGCTGGACATGGACCAGCCGCGCTGGCGGGTGCTCACCCTTCTCGGCGACCGCAATCCGAGCACGGTGACGGAGCTGGCGAGCCGGTCGGTCACCAAGCTGTCCACCATTACCCGCATTCTCGACCGCATGCAGGAAGAAGGGCTGGTGGAGCGCGCCCCCGCCCCGCATGACAACAGGGTGACCCAGGTCTGGATCACCGAACGCGGCCGCGAGGCGCTGGCCCGGGTCTCGGTGGTCGCGGCGCGGGTCTTCCACAAGGCCTTCGCCAACATCTCGGACGAGGAGATCACGCAGTTCATGGACATTCTGCGCCGGATTCGTGAAAATCTCCTGCGGTCACCCTATATGGATTAGGAGAGGCGACCGGCGCGACGGCGCGCGCCCGGACAGGAATTCAGGGAGGCGCCCCCTGAATCTCGCGGGAAACCGCGGGAATCGGCGGGGCAAAAAGCACCGGGACGGCAAGCCGCGTCTTTAGTTGAATATTCACGTGAATTTGTTTAGCCTTTTTTCTTCAGGTTCACTCAAGCAAGGGGAGTGCAGCGCATGGCGCAGAATGGAGCGGTTCTCGAGAATCTCATGGCGGCCATCGGTCAGGGTGGCATCCGGGTCGTCGACCTGACCCAACCCCTCAGCCCCGAAACCCCGGTGCTGCGGCTGCCCCCCATCTTCGCGCCGTCCAAGCCGTTCTCCATGGAGGAGATCTCGCGCTATGACGATCGCGGGCCGCGCTGGTACTGGAACAACATCGAATGCGGCGAGCATACGGGCACCCATTTCGACGCGCCCATTCACTGGGTCTCGGGCAAGGATCTGCCGAACAACGCCACCGACACCATCCCGGTGGAGCGCTTCATCGGCCCGGCCGTCGTCATCGACATGGTGAACGAGGCCAACAAGGATCCCGACTATCTCCTGAACGTGGATCACCTCAAGGCCTGGGAAGAAAAGCACGGCCGCATCCCGGAAGACGCCTGGGTCCTGATCCGCAGCGACTGGTCCAAGAAGAAGGACCCCGAGGAATTCCTCAACATCAAGGACGACGGCGCCCATACGCCGGGGCTGCATCCCGATGCGGTGCATTTCCTGGCGCATGAACGCAACGTGCGCGGCGTGGGCGTGGAGACGGTCGGCACGGACGCCGGTCAGGCGCCGAACCTCAACCCCATGTTCCCCTGCCATGAAATCATGCATGGCTCGAACAAGTACGGGCTCGCGAGCCTCACCAACCTCGACCAGCTGCCGCCCAAGGGCGCGATCGTGATCGCTCCGCCGCTCAAGATCGTCCAGGGGTCCGGCAGCCCGGTGCGCGTGATCGCGCTCGTCCCGGCGGCCTGAGGACAAACGGATCGGGGCGCGCCCCGCAGCAGACAGGACAACGGCAATGGCTGAACGCTCATTCAAGGAAGAAGTGAAGAAGCTTCGCCTCGGCGAAGGTCAGGAGTTCCGCGGCGAGGGCATTCTTGCCGTCACCAAGGCGCTCCTTCAGTCGGGCGTGTCCTATGTGGGCGGATACCAGGGCGCGCCCATTTCACACCTCATGGACGTCCTGTCCGACGCGCAGGAGATCCTGCAGGAACTGGACGTCCATTTCGAGGCCAGCGCCAGCGAGGCCGCCGCAGGCGCCATGCTGGCCGCCTCGGTGAACTACCCGATCCGCGGCGCCGTGACCTGGAAGTCCACCGTCGGCACCAATGTGGCGTCCGATGCGCTCGCCAACGTGGCATCCGGCGGCGTCAAGGGCGGGGCCCTCATCATCATCGGGGAAGACTACGGCGAAGGCTCCTCCATCATGCAGGAGCGGAGCCATGCCTTTGCCATGAAGTCGCAGATGTGGCTGCTCGACCCGCGGCCCGACCTCGACATGATCGTGCGCTCGGTGGAAAAGGGCTTCGAGCTGTCGGAAGCGTCCAACACGCCCGTCATGCTGCAGCTCCGGATCCGCGAATGCCACATGTACGGCCGCTTCATCGCCAAGGACAACAAGCGGCCCGAATTCACCCTGAAGCAGGCGCTGGAGAATCCGGAGCGCGACGTCAACCGCATCGTGCTGCCTCCCGCGAGCTATCTCCACGAGCATGAGAAGGTCAACCAGCGCTGGCCCAACGCCGTGCGCTTCCTGGAAGAGATCGGGTTCAACGAGTTCCTCGGCGGCGACAGGGGCGAGATCGGCATCATCACCCAGGGCGGGCTCTACAACACCCTGATCCGCGCGCTGGAGCTTCTCGGCCTTGCCGACAGCTTCGGCAACACGGAAATTCCGATCTATGTGCTGAACGCCACCTATCCCCTGCTTCCCGAGGAAGTGAAGCGCTTCTGCGCCGACAAGCGGGCGGTGCTGCTGCTTGAGGAAGGCCAGCCCGATTTCCTGGAGCAGGCCATCAACACCATCCTGCGCAAGGCGGACCTGCAGACCAAGGTGGTGGGCAAGGGCCCGCTGCCCATGGCCGGCGAATATACGAGCGAGGTGATCCGCAAGGGCGCCAAGGCGTTCTTCGAGGCCGAGGCGCCGGAATATCTCGCCAAGGCCGTGCCCCTTTACCACCCCCCGGCCGATCCGGGGCCGCTCATGGAAGTGCTGCCGCCGCGCGCGCCGGGCTTCTGCACCGGCTGCCCCGAGCGGCCGATCTTCACCGCGATCCGTCTGATCGAGCGGGAGATGGGGCGGCATCACGTGAGCTGCGACATCGGCTGCCACCTGTTCTCCATCAACGCGCCGTTCAATATCGGCAACACCACCATGGGCTACGGCCTCGGCGGGGCGGGGGCTTCGGCCTTCAACGTGGATGCGGGCAAGCGCGCGATCGCCATCATGGGCGACGGCGGCTTCTGGCATAACGGCCTCACGAGCGGCATCGGCAACGCCGTCTTCAACCGCAGCGACAATGTGACGGTGATCGTCGACAACATGTATGCGGCGGCGACCGGCGGCCAGGACCTGTTGTCGTCGCGGGCGGAAAACCCGACCCGCAGCACCAAACACCCGATCGCCGACGCGGTGCGCGGCGTCGGCGTCAAGTGGCTGCGGCGGGTGAGGAGCTACGACGTGCAGCGCATGACCCAGGCCCTGCGCGAAGCCCTCACCACGCCCGAGAAGGGGCCCAAGGTGATCCTGGCCGAGGGCGAATGCCAGCTCAACCGCCAGCGCCGGGTGAAGCCCCTGTTCTCGAAGGCCGTCAAGGAAGGCAAGCGCGTGGTGCGCGAGCGCTTCTTCGTCGACAGCGAGACCTGCACCGGCGACCATGCCTGCATCCGGCTCTCGGGCTGCCCGTCGCTTACCATCAAGGCCAATCCCAATCCGCTGAAGATCGACCCCGTCGCCTATGTGGACAACAGCTGCGTCGGCTGCGGCCATTGCGGCGAGGT
The DNA here is from genome assembly GCA_964508185.1 of uncultured Sphingomonadales bacterium. Classification (GTDB taxonomy): domain Bacteria; phylum Pseudomonadota; class Alphaproteobacteria; order Sphingomonadales; family Govanellaceae; genus CAZDSS01. Next base: position 37,741 of record CAZDSS010000009.1, on the reverse strand, counting down.
GACCCATGCGGCCGTCCTCTGCCCGTCCTTCAGCCGGGTCGAGATCATCTTCAACCCCACGCTCTGGGACCGTATCGCGGCGCGCGTCCGGCGGGCGATCATCGGCCTTCTCCAGGGCGGATCGCGCGGAACGGCGCTCGCCCCCGCCGAATGATCCGAAAGCCGCGACAGAAGAACAGAGAAGGCGAAATCCCATGACCAGCACACCTCGCGTCCGCCCGCTGTCCATCGCCATCGCCGCGCTGGGGGGCCAGGGCGGCGGCGTTCTCAGCCAGTGGCTCGTGGATCTGGCCGAGGCCAACGGCTGCATCGCGCAGTACACCTCGGTGCCGGGCGTCGCCCAGCGCACCGGCGCCACCATCTATTGCGTCGAGATCTTCCCCGAGGAAGTGGCGAAGCAGACGGGCAAGCGCCCGGTGATGGCGCTCATGCCCGCGCCGGGGGACGTCGACATCGTGGTCGCGGCGGAGCTCATGGAAGCGGGCCGGGCCATCGCCCGCGGCTTCGTGAGCCCGGATCTTACGACCCTCATCGCCTCCGACCACCGCGTCTATTCGGTCAACGAGAAGCAGCAGCCGGGCGACGGCCGGGCGGATGCCGAGCGGGTGCGCGAGGCGGCGCGGAAATCGGCCAGGAAGCTCGTCCTCTTTGACATGCAGGCGGCGGCCGAGGATACGGGAAGCGTCATCAGCGCCGTGCTGTTCGGCGCGATCGCGGGATCGGGCGCCCTGCCCTTCCCCCGCGAGGCGTTCGAAGCGACCATCCGGGCAAGCGGCAAGGCCGTTGAATCGAACCTGCGGGGCTTTGCGCTCGGCTACGACGGCGCCCAGGGCAAGCCGGTGAAATCTTCAGCCGCGGAGCCGCAGCCCGCGCGCCCCAACCTCCCCGCCAGGCTTTCGGGCGAGGTCGCGAGCTTCCCCGACGCCGTGCGCGAGACCATCGGCCACGGCATCGCCCGCCTCGTGGATTATCAGGACGAGGCCTATGCCCGGCTCTATCTCGACCGCCTGCGCGGGATCGCCGCGGCGGCGCAGGGGGCGAACGATCCCGACCATCGCCTGCTGCACGAGACGGCGCGGTACCTTGCCCTCTGGATGGGGTTCGAGGACGTGATCCGCGTCGCCGATCTCAAGACACGGCCCGGGCGGCTCGAGAACATCCGTCAGGAAGTGCGCGCCCGGCCCGACCAGATCTTCTATGTGGTGGAATATTTCCATCCCCGCTACGAGGAATTCTGCGACACCCTGCCGGCGGGCCTCGGCCGCTGGTTCGAGAAATCCGCGACCATGCAGCGCCTGCTGAAGCCCCTTTTCTCCAAGGGCCGCAACATCCAGACGGCGAAGCTTTCGGGCTTCCTGCCCCTGTGGTTCATCTCGAAGCTCCGCTTCATGCGGCGGAGCACCCTGCGCTATGCGCGGGAGAACGCCCTGATCGAGCAATGGCTCGATCTTCTCCGCGGGCTTGCCGCCGAGGACTACGCCCTCGCCGTCGAGGTGGCCCAGTGCCCGCGCCTCATCAAGGGCTATGGCGACACCCACGCCCGGGGCCTTGCCCGCTACGAGCGGATCCTTTCGGCGCTTCCCGCCCTGCGCGGGCGCGGCGATGCGGCGGAGCGGGTGCGGGCGCTTCGGGATGCGGCGCTGGCCGACGAGGAAGGCCAGGCGTTCGAGGCGACGCTCCGGCAGGTGGCGTGAGCCGCCAGCGAGCTACCCAGGCAGAATTTTTACAAATGTTTCACATGGTTGGACGGCGCCCTCCGAGCGAGCGGCGCCGTTCACGTTTGCGTGAGGAAAGCCCGCGGATTCCGCGCGTTTCCGTCCGGTTTCCCTTGAGATTGCCCGTCCGAGCCGGTAGAAACTACGGTTCGGATCATGCTGGGCTGGTCCCATAACGACAAATCCATGAGGTAGGGGTTTCAATACATGGCAAATTCCCTCGGCCGAGGCTTCATCAAGAATTTCCTCGGAACGGCGCCCGATTGGTACAAGCTGACCATTCTCGCCTTTCTCGTGCTCAATCCGGTCGTCCTCTTCGTGTTCGGACCCGTCGTCACCGGATGGCTTCTGGTTTTCGAATTCATCTTCACCCTGGCCATGGCGCTCAAATGCTACCCGCTCCTGCCGGGGGGCCTCCTTGCCATCGAGGCCGTGCTGCTCGGCATGACCTCGACGGCAACGGTGTTTCACGAGCTTGAGCTGGGCTTCGAGGTCATCCTGCTCCTGATCTTCATGGTGGCGGGCATCTACTTCCTCAAGGACCTGCTGCTCTTCACCTTCACCAAGATCCTGCTGCGCATCCGCAACAAGACCGCGCTCGCCATCATGTTCAGCTTCATGGGCGCGATCATGTCGGCCTTCCTCGACGCGCTGACCGTGACCGCGGTGGTGATCGCCGTCTCCGTCGGCTTCTACAGCGTCTATCACCGGGCGGCGTCCGGCAGGGGAGCGGGCGGCGGTCATGGCGACGACGGCCATGGCGGCATCGACCTTGACGACGACGGCATCCCGGATCTGCATCGCGGCGATCTCGAGCAGTTCCGCGCCTTTCTCCGCTCCCTCGTCATGCATGCGGTGGTGGGCACGGCCCTTGGCGGCGTCATGACCATCGTCGGCGAGCCGCAGAACCTGCTGATCGGCACCCGCGCCAACTGGAGCTTCGTGGAATTCTTCCTGCGCATGGCGCCGGTGACCCTGCCGGTCTTCGTGGTCGGCATTCTCACCTGCATCTTCCTCGAGAAGACCGGCATGTTCGGCTACGGCGCGAAGCTTCCCGACGCGGTGCGCAAGATCCTCGAGGACTTCGACCGCACGGAGACCGCGAAGCGCACCACCCAGGACAAGGCGGCTCTCGTGGCCCAGACAGTGATCGCCGTCTGGCTGGTGATCGGCCTGCTGTTCCATCTCGCCGCGGTCGGCATCATCGGCCTGTCGGTGATCGTGCTTGCGACCTCGTTCTCGGGCGTCAACGACGAGCACCGCATCGGCCGCGCCTTCACCGAGGCCCTGCCGTTCACCGCCCTCCTCGGCGTGTTCTTCGTGATCGTCGGCGTCATCAACGACCAGCATCTCTTCACGCCGGTCATCAAGGCGGTGCTCGATCTTGATCCGGCCGTGCAGGCCTCGGCCTTCTACATGGCCAACGGCATCCTGTCGGCGATCAGCGACAACGTCTTCGTGGCGACGGTCTATATCAACCAGGCCAAGGACGCGCTCCTTGCCGGGGCGATCACCCGCGACCAGTTCGACGTGCTGGCGGTGGCGATCAATACCGGCACCAACATCCCGAGCGTCGCGACCCCGAACGGCCAGGCGGCCTTCCTGTTCCTCCTGACGTCGGCGCTCGCGCCCCTGATCCGCCTGTCCTACGGCCGCATGGTTCTGATGGCCCTGCCGTACACCATCATGATGACGCTGACCGGCCTGCTCGCGGTCATCTATCTCCTCAACCCGGTGACCGACATGCTGTACGAAAAGCAGATGATCAGCCACCACTCGGTGAAGGAGATCCTGGACGTCCCGACCGAGACCGCAAAGCAACACTGAGATCGAAATCCTTCCGATCCGCAGCAGCGGGCCCCAACCGGGGCCCGCTGTTTGCGTTTATGGGTCAAGCGCTTGCTCATCTTATCGCGCGAAATTGGTAGAGTTTTCGCTCATCCAATACGCGCATTGAAAAAATTATATATTTTCATATAATTCGGGTGAGCGATAACCAATAAATCGGGAGGTTGAACCATGCCTCACATCCGGATTAAGCCGATCCCCTCCACCCCGTCGCCGCTGCGGACGGGCGCCCTGATGGTGACGACGGCGCTCGTGGGCGGCCTCGTCGCCGGCGCAGCCTTCGCGCAGACTGCAAGCCGCTCCGCCCAGCTCGAGGAGATTCTGGTCACCGCCACCAAGCGCGGGGCGGAATCCCTGCAGACGGTGCCCATCGCCGTCCAGGCCTTCTCGGCCACCGACATCAGCGACCGGCTGGCGGTGGAGTTCGCCGATCTCGCGGGTCAGGTCCCCGCCCTCACCTTTCAGGACCTGGGCCCGGGCGACAAGGAATATGTGATCCGCGGCGTCAATTCGACGGGCATCGCCACCGTCGGCGTCTATTACGACGAAGTGGAGATCACCGGCCGCAACCAGCAGGATGGCGGCGGCCAGCAGGCGGATATCGAACTGCACGACCTGCAGCGCGTCGAAGTGCTCAAGGGCCCGCAGGGGACCCTCTATGGCGCAAGCTCCATGTCGGGCACCATCCGCTTCGTGCCCAATGCGCCGAACCTCGAGGAAGTGGAAGGCCGCATCGAGGGCGACGTCTCCACGACCGAAAAGGGCGGCGAGAACTGGCGGCTCAACGGCACCCTCAATTTCCCCATCGTCCAGGGCAAGCTCGCCCTGCGCGCCGTGGGCTGGGTGACCGACGAAAGCGGCTTCATCGACCAGCCGCGCCTCAACCGCAAGGACATCAACACCAACAATGTGGAAGGCGGGCGCATCGCGCTGCGCTGGCTGCCGACGGAAAGCCTCGATATCACCGTCGCGGCCCTCGTGCAGAACCGGAAGGTGGGCGGATCGTCCCGCTACACGCCGCGCTTCCAGACCCTTGCGCGGAACAACCTGTCCCTGTTCCCCGACATCATCGACGCCTTCGGCGGCGAACTGGATGTGGAAGGCGATCTCGTCAACCAGGACTTCACCCGCAACAACTGGGATGAGGAAATCCGCATCTTCAGCGCCAAGGCCGAATGGACCCACGACAAGGGATCGCTTCTGGCGGCGGCGAGCTATTTCAAGCGGGATATCGAGTTCAATTTCGATTCCAGCTGGATCCTGTTCGACTTCGCGGCCCAGCTCTTCCCCGAGATCGCCGCGGCGGCGGTGACCCATCAGCCGCAGAGCCGTGACATCTTCTCGACGGAGGTGCGCTACGCCTCGAACCTCGACGGGCCGTTCAACTTCGTGGTGGGCGGGATCCTCACGCGCGAGGACAAGGATTTCGAGGTGCAGGTGCTGACCACAAACAGCCTCGGCCTCCCGAACGGCCCGTTCAGGACGGACGAGGATTATCTGCTGGACCCGAATGACCCCGGCTTCGGCCCCGCCGTCATCGGGCGCTTCAAGGACGACAAGGTGGATCAGGAGGCGCTGTTCGGCGAAGCGATCTTCGACGTCACCGACCGCCTGACGCTCACCGGGGGCGTGCGCTGGTATCGCTGGAAGTCCCACACCATCGCGCAGGAGACCAAGCCCTTCGGCGGCTTCGGCGCCTCGCTCGAGCCCATCGACGTGAAGGAAGACGCCGAGGAAGTGACCTTCAAGGGCAACGTGTCCTTCCAGGCAACCGACGACGTCATGGTCTATGCCACCGTATCCCAGGGCTTCCGCGCGGGCGGCATCAACAACCCGCCGGTCACCGACCCCAGCCAGCAGCCGGAACTGGGCTTCGAGCCGGACAAGCTCACCAACTATGAGCTCGGCTGGAAGACGAGCTTCCTTGATGACCGCATCGCCTTCAACGGCGCCGTATATTACATCGACTGGAAGGACATCCAGATCGAGGACGTGGACGCGACCGGCGCCTTCCCGCTGATCGTCAATGCGGGCGACGCCTCGGTCAAGGGCGGCGAGGTGGAGCTCCGCGCGACACCCGTCATCGGTCTCAACCTGTTCTTCGGCGCGTCCTACACGGAAGCGGAGCTCGAGGAGGATACCCGCTCCGCCATTCTCGGCGATCCCTTCGCCGGGGAAAAGGGCGACCGGCTGCCCAACGTGCCGAAATGGCAGCTTTCGGGCGCGGTGCAGTATGCCTTCCCGATTATGACCGACGGGCTCGAGGGCGTGCTGCGGGCCGACTGGTCCTATCGCGGGGCGACGCGCATCCGCTTCAAGGAGATCGACCCCACCAACGTGCCCCTGGACAGCTACCATCTGGTGAACCTGCGGGCGGGCCTTCGTGGCGAGAACTGGCAGGCCTCGATCTATGCCAAGAACGTGTTCGACAAGCGGGCCCAGATCGACGCCGTCAACACCAGCCAGGATCCCTTGGCCTATATCACCGTGCGCCCGGCGACCTATGGCGTGAACCTGTCCTACAACTTCTGATCAACGTCACATGATTGTGGCTCGTGCGGCCGCCTCCCCAAGGGAGGCGGCCGCTGGCGTTCAGGCCCCCGCCATGTTGCGGCGCGGGTCGATCTTGCGCAGAACGTCGTCGATTCCGGGCTGGTTGAAGCCCTTGTAGCCCTGGTTGCGCTCTATGTTCTCCAGGTGATTGCCGATGGCGCCATGGAGGCGGAAATTCTCCGCTTCCGTCGCGCTCATATGGCCTTCCGCCTCAAGCGCATCGATGACGACGGGATCCACCGCCCGCCATTCCCCCGTGGTCAGTTCCTGGTAGAGGTAATCGAAGGACGAGAACGGCTCCATCATGACAAAACCCGCCGCGGTCATGTGCTCACGCAACAGGCGCTGGTCATAAAGCCCGGCCACGTGATTGATACCGCCCTCGAGGAGCGATTCCCCATGCATGGCGCACCACATGCCGGCGCGCCGGTGGCGGGGCAAGGGCGGCAGGGGCATATGGGCGAAGTCCATGTCCAGTTCCTCGGGCGCGAGGTCGATATCGGCGAAGATGGTGCTGCGCAAGACCGGCTGTTCGAGGATCTGCGATCCCCAGCCCGCGGCGTCGCCCGCATAGAACAGTTCGCGGCATTCATAGCCGAGCTTTTCAAGGATGCGGATGGTCTGTTCGAACCAGGGCCGTGACGCGTCATAGGCCACGTGGTCGAGGTTGCTCCAGCCGATCCCCAGCGCATCCTGGCGCGCCTTCTGGAAACGCCCGGCGGCGCAATGGAGCATCCAGTATTCGCGGTCGGCCTGGCCGAAGAGGGCGCAGGTCCAATGGGGCCCGAGATCGGCGACCGCCGCATCCACCAGCGCCTCCGTCTGGTCGAACCCCGCGGCGATGGATGAAAATTCACGCCGCCGCGCCCGGAAGGTTTGCAGATGGAGATGGGCCGCGCGGATCTGGCCGTCGTCGACCGCGGGCAGGTCATGCCCCGGATGGCCGTTCCGCTCGATCACCTGGAAGACGACCTTATCGCCCGCAAAGACACGGGCGCGCCGCAATGGCGCCAGCGGCTTGCCCTCGATCTCCGCGTCAATCTTCTGCGCCGCGAGGAACGCGGCGACGGAATCCACCCGGAAGGCGACGGCGAGGTGATCGCCCGACACGAAATCCGGGAACATGCCGCCGTCATGGCGATAGACGCCCCCGCCGAGGGGCTGCCAGCCATGGCGCTCCAGATCCGGGCCGAGCGCAGGGTCGGCAAAGGTCACGTGATCCAGAATGTCACGGAGGCGCACGGCGGTCCCGGCCAGGAGGCGATCACGAAAATCCGCGGCCTCGGGAGAGCGGCGGAGCGCCTCCTCCAGCACGCCTTGCAGCAGTTCTTCCGCCGCGGGATGGGTCTTCCATTCACGGATGGCATTCCAGGGTTGTGCGCTCATCTGGGATCCTTTCGGCAATGACCTTCTAGAAATGCCTTCATTCTAGGCCACCCTGACTCGGGCGTATTGATGCGGATAAGCGCATAAAATGCGTCTTTCGGCACAATTATTCCCGCGCATCGGTTGAGGGGCTATCGCATCCGATGCTATGGTCAAGGTGATCATCGGGTTCAGTGGGAGGAGCCATGAAGGAATTCATTTCCGGGCGGGTGCCCGCCGCCATTCCCCTGCCGCTCCTGGAGGAGATGTTCGACCAGTATCCGGACAGCCCCTTCTTCATCAAGGACGCCGCCCTTCGCTATGTGGCGGTGAACGAGGCCATGGTCCGGTTCTGCGGCGCGCGGCGCAAGGCGGACCTCATCGGGCGGCGGGTCGCAGCCTTCTTTCCGCCGGGACAGTTCGAGAAATACGAGGAGCTGGATCGCCGCGTCCTGGCCACGGGAGAGCCCGTGATGTTCCGCCTGGACGAAAGCGAGATCGCAGGCCGCTCCCTCGTCTGGCTGCTGTTCCACCGCTATCCCCTGGTCGATGCCGAAGGCGAGGTGACCGGCATCGTCGCCACCTCGCGCGAGCTCGACCACCCCGGTGCCAACCAATCCACCTATCGCCGCCTCTTCAAGGTGGTGCAGCATATCACCGAGAACAGCGACCAGCCCCTGGACCTCCGGGCGCTCGCCGCCCGCGCCGGGCTGTCGCCGTCCCAGCTCAACCGCAATTTCCGCAAGGTGTTCGGCCGCACGGCGCGGGAGATGCAATTGGCCGTCCGCCTGCGCCGCGCGATCAGCCTGCTGGCCGCCGGGCATTCGGTGGCGGCGGTCGCCCATGCCTGCGGCTATGCGGACCAGAGCGCCTTCACCCGCCGCGTGCGCGAGATGACCGGCCAGACGCCACGGCAACTCCGCCGCATGCTGGGCGTTCCACCCTCGAACAGCACGGACAAAAAAGCGGCAGGGTCCGAGGATCCCGGCTCCGGGACCGGGACGCGCGCGCGGTTACTTACAAAAACGAGAGTGTAAATCCGGTTACGGTAGTCATAGCATCAAATATCTACGGCGAAATACAGGCCAAGAGAGAGACAACAACGCGGGCGGAATGAATGGCCGCCCCGCCATCAAGAGGGTGCCGAGACAATGCGGTTGGACGGGAAAGTCATTATCATCATCGGGGCTTCCGACGAACGGAGCATGGGCGCGGCGACGGCACGGCGGCTCGCTGCCGAAGGGGCCAAGCTGGTCCTCGGCGCGCGGCGGCTCGACCAGTTGAAGCCCATCGCCGATTCGATCCGTGCCGAAGCGGTCGCCTGCGACATCTCCAAGGAAGAAGACGTGGAACGGATCGCCGAGACGGCCCTTTCCAAGTTTGGCCGGATCGACGGCGCCGTCAGCTTTGCGGGCGTCAATTCCGCGGCGCCCATCACCGAGGTGACCCGGGAAGTGCTGCAGGAAGCCTGCGACGTCCATCTGATCGGCAGCGCGCTGTTCATCAAGCATATGGCGAACCGCATGACGGGCGGCGGCTCCATCGTCATCACCACGTCGCAGACCGCCTATCTCGCGCCCGCGGGCCTTGCGGCCTATGCGGGCACGAAGCGCGGCGCCGACCAGATCATGCGCATCGCGGCGCTGGAGCTGGGGCCGAAGGGCATTCGCGTCAATTCCCTGTCCCCGGGCTTCACCCGCTCCGGCATGACGGAAGGCTATTTCGCGATCCCGACGCTGGAAGCGGCCTTCCTCAAGGAAATCCCGCTGAAGCGCCTGCCGACGGTGGAGGACATGGCGAACACCGCCCTCTGGCTTCTGAGCGACGAGAGCCGCGCGACCACCGGGCAGGTGATCGACGTGTCCTGCGGCCAGACCCTGCGGCGCGTGCCCGATGCCGAAGAAATGATGGGATCCTGAGGCGCGGCGGCGTGGGGAGGGTCGTGACATGACCGGCAAACCCGATCTCATCGCCTGCTACTGGACCCTCTGCGGCCCCATCGCCGGCTTCTTCGATGACGATACCAGCCCGCGCGACTTCCGCGACCGGGTGGAGGCGGCGGCGCGCGCGGGCTTCACGGGCATCGGCCTCAAGGACAACGACATCGCCAGGATACGGGAGCGCTACGGCTTCCCCGAGATGGCCCGCATCCTTGCCGACAACGGCATCCGGCATGTGGAGATCGAGGCCCTGTTCGACTGGTTCACCGCCGGCGAGCGGCGGCAGGCGTCGGATGCCACCCGGCGCATCCTGCTGGAAGCGGCCGAGCATCTCGCGCCCCATCGCGTCAAGGTCGTCGGCGATTTCGTCGACATCGACGCGCCCATCGACCCCATGCTGCCCCATTTCACGAAGCTCTGCCGGGATTTCGCGGACGTTTCCGACGCGCGGGTGGCGGTCGAGGTGATCCCCTTCTCCAACGTCCGGGACATTGCGACCGGCCTTCGCCTCGTCCGCGCAGGCGATGCGGGCAACGCCGGCCTCATGCTGGATATCTGGCATGTGGTGCGGGGCGGCATTCCGTTCGACGAGATCGCGGCGATCCCGCGGGGGCTCATCGCCGGGGTGGAGCTTGACGATGCCGCGGCGGAGATGCAGGGCGACATGCTGAACGACACCCTCTATCACCGCAAGCTCTGCGGCGAAGGGGATTTCGACATCCCCGGCTTTCTCAATGCCGTCGAGCGGGCGGGCTATGACGGCCCCATCGGCGTCGAGGTCATCTCGCGGGAGCAGATGACGCTCCCGCTCGATGAGGCGGCGCGGCGGCTTTACGTGTGGTGCATCCGCTGGTTCGAGACCATCTGAGCGCGCCTGACGCGGCCACTGCTCACCGCAGGTCGCGGAAGGTCGCGCGGATGTCCTGCACGATCTGCTCCGGCGCTTCGGCGGCGGAGAAATGGCCGCCGCGCGGCGCGATCGCCGCATAATGGAGGTTGTAGAGCCCCTCGGGCGGGCCGCCGGGGAAGGATGCGCGGTCGTTGGGAAGCAGGGTGACCCCCGTCGGCGCCTCCACCACCGGCACGCGGTCATGGACCGGCTGCCACTGATGCCGCGCCGCCTCGGCATAATAGCGGACCGAGGTGACGAAGGTCTGGGTCAGCCAGTAGATCATCACCGTGGTGATGAGGAAGTCCCGCGAGAAGGCGTTCTCGATCACGTCGTCGCAATCGCTCCAGGCCCGCCGCCGCTCGAGCAGCCAGGCGGCGAGCGCCACGGGTGAATCATGCATGCCGTAGGAAAGGCCCTGCGGGTCCAGGATATGGACCGTCACATGGGCGGCGATGCGCTTGTCGAGGGCGATGAGGGCCGTGCGCAGATCGGCCGGCATGTCGGGGGTGAGGATCGATCCCATGATGTCCCACGGCCGGTCGCGGGTGAACAGGGTGAGCGGCGCCACGAGCGCCACATGGATGCCGTGGAGGGATGACGCGTATTTGTGCCCCAGCTGCCCGCTCACCAGCGCGCCCCAGTCGCCGCCATGGGCGGCGAAACGCTCGTAGCCCAGCACCTCGGTCATGAGCTTGTGCCAGAGGTCGGCGGTGGACCAGAAATTGATCCCCGTGCGGGAATGGGGGCCCGAGAAGCCGAAGCCCGGAAGCGACGGCACGATGACGTCGAACGCATCCCGCGGATCGCCGCCGTAGGAGGCGGGATCGGCGAGCGACCGGATCACTTTATGGAAATCCCAGAACGTCCAGGGCCAGCCGTGGGTCAGAATGATGGGGATGGGATTGGGCCCGCGCCCCGGCTCGCGGATGAAATGGATGGGCACGTCGTCGATCTTGACCCGGTAGTGGGAGAACGCGTTCATCTCCCGCTCCACCGCGCGCCAGTCATATTCGTTGAGCCAGTAATCCACCAGCTCGCGCAGCCAGGCGACGGGCGTGCCGTAGCTCCAGTCCGCATTGGCGTAGTCGTGGGGCCAGCGCGTGGCCCTCAAGCGACGGCGGAGCTCCTCGAGCTCGGAGTCCGGTATGTTGATGGTGAATGGCTCGGCCTTGGCGCGATGTTCCTGTGTCATGCCTGTCTCTGCCCCGTTGAACCCCGTTTCACTCTATATGACAGGGGCGGCAATTCAACTATCAGAAGAAACAAAAATCGCCGTCTTGCGCGCTTGCCGCGCCGGAGCACAGAACCACATGTCCGCCGTTTTCCAGTCGGAGATGCGCGCGGCGCATGGTCAGAATGCGCCGCCCGCCGTTTCAGTCCGCGATATGGTCGGCGTAGCCTTCGACGAAGGCGGGATCGGCAAAGGCCGTGCGCACGATGACGGACTGGAAGCGCCAGCCCCGTTCCGTGCGGACGAAGGTGTCCGTGTAGATGTTCGACATCCAGATGGGCGCCGGATTCTTCGCCGAGGTGAAGGCGAAGAGGCCGGTGAAGGTGCCGCGGGCGCGGTCGCCGTCCACCTCGATCAGGGGATTGAGCATGTAGTGCATGGCGCAGGTCCACTGCGTCGTCAATTCCCGCATCATGGCCTCGATCTCGGCCGGCCCGCGGGCGACCCCCATGCCGACGTCGAAGGTTCCATCCTCGGCAAAGAGGGCGGCGAAGGCCCTGATGTCCCCCGACTTGCCGTCGATGATATTGGCTTCATATGCGTATCTGTGCTTGAGGTTCCTGATTTCCTCAATGTCGCGCAGACGGCGCAGTTCCTGTTCGACGGACATGCTCATTTCCGGCCCTCGAGATAATCGTTCAACACTTCATGGAAGAAACGCACGCGGGTTTCCTGGGCCGCGAGATAGGCATCCCGGTACCCCTGGGAATACATGCCGCGCTGCTGCCCTTCGGCCAGCAGCATGTCCTGATAGACGATCTGGTCCTTGATCTCCGGCACGCCGCGGCCGTTGTCGAAGGCGCGGTGCTGGAATTCGGCCTCTTCCAGCGGCTGGATCCCGGCCATGATGGATTCCACATGGGTCTGCCCCTCGACGGGGAAGGCCATGCACCAGAGATCGAAGGTGCATTTGTTGGGGTCGTCCGGATGGGGCTCCGTCCGGAAGAAGATCAGATTATCCGGCAGGAAGGAGATGGTGACGTTGGGGAAGATCACCGTATGCGGACTGTCGGTGAGCTCCTCGTCGTTCATGTGCTCGTAATGGAGATAGCCCCGCTCCTTCCACAATTTGCGCTTCTGCTTCTTGAGGTCGAGCCAGCCCTGCATGGCCTTGGTCTCGTAGTCCGGGTAGGAATCCGGATCGATGTCCCACTGGCGCAGGATGGCGTCGAACGGGTGGGGGATGCCCGGCGGCAGGCGGTCGGTGAGCGAAGGCCGCATGGGCTGCACCGTGCGGCCGTGGCCGTTCGGATACATCTCGTGCCGGGCGCTGTCCACGTCCTGGTCGATCCACGGCGGCACCTGCGGATGGGCCGTGCGGGTGTGATAGCTTTCGCTGAAATTGTCGGTGGCGAACTTCCAGTTGGTATTGAGATCGATCTTCATCCAGAAGACGCGGACCGCCGTCTCCATGGGATAGTTCTTGTAGATCTCGGGGATGGGGTGGAGATATTCCATGAGCGACGGCGCGTTCGGGTCCATGGTGTACCAGACGAAGCCGCCCCAGGTATCGCAGCGCAGTTCGTGGAGGCGCAGCTTGCCGCATGGATTGCCCTGGGGAAAGTCGATCTCCGCGTCCTGGGCCTCGCGCAGCACGCCGTCGCGGCCCCACAGCCAGCCGTGATAGGGGCAGCGCAGGCCCTCGCCCGCATGGGCGTCGCTCCAGGCAAGGCGCTGGCCGCGATGGCCGCAGACATTGTAGAAGGCCTTGATGGAGCCGTCGTTCTGGCGGATGCAGATCACGCTTTCATGCATGAAGTCGTGGACGATGTAGTCGCCCGGCTCCTCGAGCTGCTTGACGCGCCCGGCCACATGCCAGATGCGCTTCCACATATGCTCCCATTCCCGCTGCATGAATTCGCGGGAGGTGTAGCGGTCGCCGGTGATGGGATCGCCGCGGAGGTTGCGCGGATCGCGTCCGTCCATGGTCAGGGGGTGGCGTTCGGGCTGTCCCATGATCTGTCTCCCGTGGCTGGCAGGGCGGTATTGGTCGATGCTAGGCCGCCCGATTGCGCGCCACAACGCGCCAAACTGATAGAAAAGGCAGGATCGGCCCGAGCCGTTCCCCGGTCAGGCGGCGGCGTAGCCGCCATCGACCCGGATCGCCGTGCCGTGGATGTAGCTCGCCCGGTCGGATGCCAGGAACAGCACGGCGTCCGCCACCTCGTCCGCCTCCACGAAGCGGCCCATGGGATGAACGCCTTCCGTCGCGCGGCGCAGGTCCTCCCACGGCACTTCGGGCTGCAGCTCCTTGTAGCGGGCGATGATGCCCTCGATCATCTCCGAGCGCACGGCGCCGGGATGCACGGAATTGACGCGGATCTTCATGCCGCGGGCCGCGAATTCCACCGCCGTCGCCCGGGTCATCATGGCGACCGCCGCCTTGCTGGTGCAGTAGGCGACGCTGTAGGGCGCGGGCCGGTCGGCGGCGCCCGACGCCAGATTGATGACCGCGGCGCCCCCGGGGCGGTGCGGCGCGCTTTCGGCCAGGAGCGCCGTCGCCGCTTTCATGCCGAGAAAGACGCCCTCCACATTGATCGCCATGCAGCGCCGCCAGGCATCCACGGACATCTCCTCGAACCGCTCCACGGGCGCGATCCCCGCATTGTTGACGAGGATGTCGAGCCGGCCGTGGCGGTCGCGGATCATCCGGACCAGATCTGTCCACTGCCGCTCGCTGGTGACGTCCAGGGGATGCCAGTCATGGGGGCTTGTCGCCGGGATGCGGGATTCGAGATCGGTTGCGATCACGCGCGCGCCGGCATCGGCCAGACGGGTGCAGATGGCGGCGCCGATATTGCCGCTCGCCCCGGTGACGAGGGCGATCGCGTCCTTGAGTTCATGTGTCATCTCAACGCTCCCCTTGCTCCCTCGCGGCGATCTCCTGCCGCAGTTCCGCGGCGCGGGTCCGCAGATATTGTCGCATGGCCTCAAGCTCCGCGCCCGACAGCTCCTCGAACCGGGGCATGCCGCGCGGCACGAATTCGCCGTCCCGCACCACGGCGGCGAAGCCTTCGGCCGACAGGATCATGGCCGAGGCGCGAAGATCCGGCGCATGTCCCGCCGCCACCGCATCGACGCCGTGGCAGACGGCGCAGCGCCTTGCATACTGCTCAAGCCCCAGAAGATTGCCGTCGTCCGGCACGTAATCTGGGTCCTCCACCGGCTCCAGCACGAAGGGCTCGGACGACGGCAGCTTCTCCTTGCCGCCGAGGCGGAAGGTGAGTACGCGGCGGGCCTGCGTATAGTAATCTATGGCCACGGGATGGAAGCGGGCGAAGGCCGTGCCGCTCGTCCCCATGCCGGACAGGACGGTCACATACTGCACGCCCTTGTGGCTGAAGGTGATGGGCGGCGCGATCACCGGCGCGCCGGCATCGATCGACCACAGAACCTCGCCCGTCTCCGCGTCATGGGCGTTGAACAGGCCGTCCGATCGCCCCTGAAAGACGAGGCCGCCCTTCGTCGCCGCGACACCGCCGTTGAAGAAGCCCGGGGTCGGCGCCTTCCATGCCGCCTTCTGCCGCACGGGATCCCAGGCAAGAAGGCTGCTGGTGCCGTTCTCGGGCCCCGCATCCACGTAGAAATTGATGAACAGCGCGCCGTCGACGCCGTGGCCCGGGAAGCGCTTCCAGCCTTTCTCGAAGTCGGGCGTGCTGGAATATTCCGCCGCCATCTCGATCGCGGGGATGTAGACGAGGCGGGTATCCGGGCTGTAGGCCATGGGCAGCCACGAATGGGCGCCCACCGGCCCCGGCCACATGACGAAGCTCTTGCCCGCGGGATAGCGCGCGTCGGGATTTTCGATGGGCCGCCCGGTCTTCATGTCGATGCCCCTGGCCCATGTGACCTTGACGAAAGGCTCGGCGGAGACGAGCTCGCCCGTCACCCGGTCGATCACGTAGAAGAAGCCGTTCTTGGGCGCGGTCATCAGGACCTTGCGCGTCCGGCCGCCGATCTCGAGGTCGGCAAGCTCGATATCCATGGAGGCGTTGTAATCCCAGCTTTCGCCGGGATTGGTCTGATAGTGCCACTTGTATTCGCCGGTCTTGCCCGACAGGGCGACGATCGAGGACAGGAACAGGTTGTCGCCCTGCCCTGCGCTTCGCACCCGATGGTTCCACGGCGCGCCGTTGCCGACGCCGAGGAAGATGGTGTCCGTCTCGGCATCGTAGGTAATGCTGTTCCAGACGGTGCCGCCCCCGCCATGCTTCCACCATTCGCCGGCCCAGGTCTTCGCCGCCATCTCCATGGCCGGGCTCTCGAATCCGTCGGCGGGATTGCCCGGCACCGTGTGGAAGCGCCAGAGAAACTCGCCCGTCTCGGCGTCATAGGTGGTCACATAGCCGCGGATCGCGCCGACGTCGCCGCCGCCATGGCCGATGATGACCTTGCCGTCGAACACCCGGGGCGGGCCGCTGATGAAGCGGGCGTCGTCCTCGGGCACCGTCATCTGGCTCCACACTTCCTTGCCCGTCGCCGCATCGATGGCGATCAGGCGGCCGTCGATGGTGCCCGTATAGATCTTGCCGTTCCACCAGGCGATGCCGCGGCTGCCCCAGCCCTGACGGAGCTTGCGGCCCGCCTTCTCGGGAACCTTCGGGTCGTGCTTCCACAGAAGCTTGCCGTCCTCGGCGCGCACCGCATGGACGATGCTGTAGCCGCTCGCGAAATAGATGACGCCGTCGACGGCAAGCGGCCCCGTGGCCGAATTGCCGGGCGGCAGATCCATGTACCAGGCGAGGCCGAGATCCTTGACATTGCCCCGGTTCACCTGGTCGAGCGGGCTGTAATGCTGCTCGCCATAGGTGCGGCCGAAGGCGGGCCAGTTCTCGCCCCCCGCGCCGTCCATCAGAATGGCCGCTGGATCCGGCGCCTCAGCCCCTGCCATGTTCGTTGCAAGCATCAGACCCGCCGCAAGCGCGAGACCGGCGCCCACGAACCTGTTTCCCATTCGCGTCATCGAGGCCTCCCAAGCTTCCGCCCCGGCGGCGATTTCCCCTTGATTGTTCGTGATCCGCCCGGGCCCTCGCGCCAGCATGTCATGGCGCACCGGACATGTGAACGGCGGCGGGACATGGGAGACGCAAATCTATCCAGATGGTCAGGGCCGATGCCCTGCCCGGGCGGCGCAACTTGGCCTTCTCGCCCCCGGCATTCTCCGGTAGGATCGCGGCTAGGGACGAGGCACGCAGAGTGGAGCGCCGTGGCCATGGCAAGGATCGAGGACAAGGCATTCCTGTGGCTCCTCGTGTTGACCTCCATCGCCTTCGCATGGGTGATCCAGCCCTATTTCGGCGCCGTGTTGTGGGGCGTGGTGACCGCCATCATCTTCGCGCCGGTGCAGCGCCGCCTGTGCAGCTGGTTCGGGCGAAGGGCGGGCCTTGCCGCGGTCGCGACCCTCATGCTTGTGATCCTTCTGGTCATCATCCCCATTTTCCTCATCGCCTCGTCTGTCGTGGCGGAGGCGCGGGGCGTCTATCACAACATCCAGTCGGGCGGCCTCGACATCGTCGGCTTCCTGCATGGCGTCCTCGATTCCCTGCCCGCCTGGGCGCGGGAGATGATGGGCGATTTCGACCCCAACAATCTCGAGGAACTGCGCGGCCGCCTGTCCCAGACCCTGGGCCAGGTGGTGCAGCTTCTGGGCTCGCGGGCGGTGACCGTCGGGCAGAGCACGCTCGACTTCCTCATCAGCCTCGGCGTGATGCTCTATCTTCTCTATTTCCTGTTCCGCGACGGGTCGGGCATTTCCCGCCGCATCAAGGAGGCGATCCCCCTCACCCCCGCCCAGCGCGACGGGTTGATCCTCAAGTTCACCATGGTGATCCGGGCGATCGTGAAGGGCACGATCCTCGTCGCCCTCGTGCAGGGGGCGCTCGGCGGCCTCATCTTCTGGGCGCTGGGGATCAATGCGCCCGTCCTCTGGGGCGTGCTGATGGCGCTCCTCGCCCTGCTGCCGGCCGTGGGAACCGGCCTCGTATGGCTTCCCGTCGCCATCTACCTTCTGGTCTCGGGCGCGGTATGGAAGGGTGTCATCCTCATCGCCTTCGGGGTGCTGGTGATCGGCCTCGTGGACAATATCCTGAGGCCCATCCTGGTGGGCCGGTCCACCAAGATCCCGGACTATATCGTGCTGATTTCGACCCTCGGCGGCCTTGCCATCTTCGGCCTCAACGGCTTCGTCATCGGCCCCATCATCGCCGCCATGTTCATCGCCGTCTGGGACATCTACACGCAATCGCGCAACGCCCTCGACCGCGCGGAAGGCTGAGGGCGTCGGCGCAACGGCGCGCGGGCGATCACTCGGCCTTTTTTGCCTCGGCCGCGTATTTGAACTCGCCCTCGATCTGGAGCTTCACCTCGTCGCCGAGAAGCGGCAGGGCGTAATCGATCCCGAAGTCCGAACGGCGGAGGACGGCGGTGCCGTCGAAGCCCACGGAATAAATCTTGTCCAGCGGATTGACCCCGGCCTGGTTGAACACGGCCTCGATCACCACCTGCTTCGTGACCCCGCGCAAGGTGAGATCGCCCGTGATCTCCGCCTTGTTGTCCGCAGTGCGGCGGATGGAGGTGGAGCGGAACTCGGCCGTCGGGTGATTGGCGACGTCGAAGAAGTCGACGGTCTTCAGATGCGCGTCGAGATCGGGGTGGAAGGTTCCGGCGCTGTCGGTGCGGACGGTCACCTCAAGGCGGCTCTTTTCCGGATTGCGGCTGTCAAGGAACAAGGTCCCCTCCACGTCCGGGAACTGCCCGATATAAGTGGAATAGCCAAGATGGCTGATGGACCAGGTGATCTTGCCGTGCGCGGGGTCGAGCACATATTCGCCCGACCGCACCTTGGCGGGATCGGTGACGAAGGCGGGGGCGCCCGCTTCCTGGGCGGACAGGGCCGCGGGGGCGGCGATGGCGGCCGTGACGGCAACCACCAGGGCACGGGACAACTGACGCATGTTCATTCTCCTCGAGTTGGATCAAGTGGCGAACGCCGGGACCGCCCCCGCCGTTCGCCGCTCATGCCGTTTCAGCCTAAGCCACGGCACACGATCGCGCCAGCAGGCTGATTGCGGAAGGAATGTTCATCAAATGCGACCAATCGCCATCGGATAGCAGCCACCATTCGCCAATACGAACCGCCTGTCCCCGGCGGCCGCGCCGGGCGCCTCACAACCTCCGTCTGCAGGACCTTGCAAAAACTTCGCCGAACCGGCGTTGACAAGCCCCTCATTCCCAAGTATCTCAGGCGGTGGAGAGGTGGCCGAGTGGTCGAAGGCGGCGGTTTGCTAAACCGTTGTAGGGCCCTAAAGCCCTACCGAGGGTTCGAATCCCTTCCTCTCCGCCATCACCTAACCCATTGATATGCCGAGCGATTTTCCCAAATGTACACGCAAATGTACATCGGGAAATCGGATGCGTTTCCAAGGCAACCTTGAACATTTCTCCGTTGCACATCGCGGCGGCGGCAATGCTGCGTTCCTTGCAGGCGAAAAGCCGATCGCTTGATCGCGACCGGCTCCCGCCACCCAACTTTCAGTTCCAGCGCCGGACCCGGTTC
>CAZDSS010000009.1:0-18632 GCA_964508185.1 uncultured Sphingomonadales bacterium | reverse complement strand
CGACCGGCTCCCGCCACCCGTTTTCCAGTTCCACGGCGGCCCGACCCGGTTCCGGAGGCCGCGCTCGCTTTCTCACTCCGCCGCTTGCGGCAGTTCACCCACCACATACATGTCGCCGGGGCAGATCCATCTGCCGTCCACCTTGTTCCACAGGAACAGGATGATGAAGGTGAAGGGCGGCTCGGATCCGTCCTTGCTGGTCACGCGGAAATTGGTCCAGTCCCAGCCCGAGTCCCCCTGAACGTGGGTGCGGATGGATTCGACCTTCACGTTGTAGCGCTCGACGAGCGGCCGGTAGTTCTCGAGAAAGGCGGCGCGGCCGAGCATCGGCTTGCCGTCGGGGCCGACGGAGACCGCATTCTCCGCATAGAAATGATTGACGATCGCATCCGCGTCGCCGTCCGCGAAGGCCTTTTCCTTGAGGTCATAGAGGGCGCGGATCTCCTTCCTGAAAGCCGCAAGCTCCGCCGCGTCGGACGCCTGAAGCGCGCCCGCGGGCAGCAGCGGCTCGGCGGCCTGTGCGGGGGACAGCATGGCGGCGGGGCTTGCGGCGGCAAGGGCGATCGCGAGTACGGAGGTCAATAGCTTCATGACGCAAACTTTCCTTAGAGCTTCATATCAAGGATCTGTTGGGCCGCCCGCTCGCCCTCGAGCGCCGCGGTCTCCCACATCTGGGCACCCGACAGCTCCGAATGGCTGAAGGCGATGCGATGGAACGGCTTGCGCAGCACCTCCATGGGCGAAGGCTTGCCGTCCTTGCCGAAGAAGAAGCCGGGATAGGCCACGAAATAGGCATGCCCCTGGCGGTTGGCGACGATCTCCGCGATGTCGCGATCGGCATCGAAGCCGTAGGGCGCGAACATCTTCGTGAACTGGTCGCGCACCTGCTCGGCGATTTCCTCATAGGTCATGGCGAACAGGGCCATGCGCGCCTCGGTGCATTGTTCGGGGAACGGCACGCCCGGCACGGTGATCGGGATATATTGCGTCAGCACCACCGGCTTGTTCGGATCGAGCGGCTGGGTTTCCTTGCCGTCGAGGACAAGGTTGCGGCGCAGGCTCGTCCACCAGCCGAGGCCCTCGAACCAGCGCACGGCCGCGACGCCGAGCCTGTCGAGGAAGCGCCAGTTGCGAAGCGCCACATTCACGACAAGCACAGGCGAATGGTGGAAGGCCTCCATGGCTTCGCGATAGTCGCGGCTCACGTCCTGGCAGATGCGCTTGTTCACATGCTGCTGCCCGGCGCAGATCACCGCCTTGCCCCTGACCGCCTTGAGGTCGCCGTTCCGGTCGGCGTAAGTGACCCGCACCATCTGCGCCCGCTCCGGCTTGTCCTCGTGGATCACCGAGACCACGGTCGACGACAGGCGCAGGCGGTAGCGATCCTGCGGCCGGTCGAGGGCGTCCCAGTTGACGCGGCTGTACTGGAGTTCGTAGAGGGAATCCCCGCCGGTCAGGGCCTCGGGCTTCGCGAGCTTCAGGAAGCGCTTGGCGGCAAAGGTATTGCCGCCCGGGAAGGTGGCGAGATAGATGGAATCCGTCATGTCCTCGCCGCCGTTCTGGTAGCGGAGATAGGCGTTCACCCCCGGCTGCAGGAAGTTGTAGGCGGAATAGGCGGAAATGACGTCGGACCCGAGGCCGCAGCCCATGGCCGCCATGACGGGATCGAGATAGGCGCAGACATCGTCGATCACGTCCGCCGGGACCTTGGCGACGTTGAGGAGGAATTCCCTGTAGGTCATGGTGTCGAGCCATTCCGCCCAGTCGTCGCGGCGCGGCGGCGTGCGGAAGAGCTCGAGGTCCACCAGCGCCTTCTTGAGCCTGTCGGAAATGGGCGCCTCGGCGAAGCCGTTGCGCCAAGGATTGATGACCATGCCCTTGCCTTCGTAATAGAAGGCGGTGTCCGCCCGCTCCCAGGCCACATGCATGGGTGACCAGTTGTCTTCGGGAATAAGGATGGGCTTCGAGAGGTTCTTCGGCTCCTGATACTGGAAGGCCTCCGGGTAGCCCAGCTCCTTGAGGAACGGCGTCGGAAAGCCCGCGCTCAGGGCCTTGGCGAAGGGCACCACCACGCCGGTCGACCCTTGCGGCGCCGTCAGGTGATAGCCGTCCACCTCGAACTCGTTCTGCTTGGCCTCGCCCCCGAAGATCGCATGCTGGTCGAGGACGAGAATGCGCGCATCGGGCCGCGCCCGTGACACCACATAGGCGGCGGTGAGGCCCGAGATCCCCGCCCCCACCACAATCAGGTCGTAGGGCTCGTCGACGACGGGCGCTTCCGCGATGCGCTGTTTGAGGTCGCCGTTCCGGATCTGGCCGTGGGCGGCATTCACCACCTCGGCCGTATTGCCGTTCTTGCCCGCGTAGTCGCCGATGCCGCCGGGCCCCGTCCAGCTTTCGTCAAGTCCGGTGAGCGGGGCGTCGATGGTCTGTCCCGTCGCCCGCGGCACCTTCAGGCCGCCGGCGGCAAGGGTCGCAGCCCCGATCCCTGCGGTCGCCCCCGCCATGAAGCCCCGGCGCGTGATCCGCGGCGCCATACCTTTCCCCTTGTCCTTCTTCCCCATGCCGAGCCTCCCCTGTCGGTCGCGATCAGTTCAGATGATAGCGGAAGGTGACGCCATAGGTCGCCCGTTCCCCATGCTTCTGCTCGTAGAGCCCGAAATCCGTGAATGGCAGTGATTCCGTCAGGTACTTCTTGTTGGCGATGTTGCGGGCCCAGAGCGTAATGGAATAACGATCGGCGGCATCCTGATAGGACAGCGCCGCATTGAGGAGCCAGTACCCCGCCTGATAGGCGAGCGGGTCGTTGCTCGGATCGAAATACTGGCCGGCGGTGCGGCTCGCCTCGAAGCGCGGCGTCAATGACCCGGCATTGCCGCCGAGCGGGATCTCGTATTCGACGACGCCGTTGAAGTTGAACCTGGGCGACAGGGCCAGCCGGTTGCCGGCGAGACCCGCAAGCTCGGGCACGTCCACCCGCTTGATCCTGGTATCGAGCAGCCCCACGCCCGCCTGGATGCGCAGCCCCTCGACCGGCTGCACCACCATCTCCGCCTCGACGCCGTAGGACCGGGCGCTGGCGGCGTTCACGATCTGGGTCACCGGTACGCCGCTCGGCCCCTCCGTGAAGTTGAAGACATGGAGGTCCGAGAAATCGTTGTAGAAGGCGGCGAGATTGAGGACGAGGCGGCGCTCCCACCAGCTGGACTTGATGCCGACCTCATAGGCATTGACGAATTCCGGATCAACCCTGGAGAACTCGTCGGCGATGAAGACGATGCCGTTGTAGCCGCCGCTCTTGAAACCGCGGTTGTAGCTTGCGTATGCGAGCACGTCCTCGTTGATGCGGTAGTCGAGCCCGAGCTTCCAGGTGAATTCCTTCCAGCTGTCGCTCGTCCTCACGTCGGCCGTGACCTCGGGATCGGGGCCCAGGGAATAGACGAGAAAGTCGGTGGTGCGGAAATGCATCTCCTTCTTCTCGTAGGTCCAGCGGCCGCCGATATGGACGGTGAGCGCGGAGGCGAGGTCGTAGGATACCTGCCCGAAGACGGAGAAGTTCTCGCTGTCCTGGTCGTAGGCCTGGCGGCTGAAGGCCGCGGGATCGATCACCCCGAAGCTGTAGTAGTTGTCAGCCTTGAGGCTGTCGGTGAAATAATAGAGGCCGATGAGCCACTGCAGCGGCCCTTCGCCGGAGGACGCCGCCCGCAATTCCTGGCTGAACTGCTCCGTCTCGTCGTCATAGACCACGTCCACGAGCTTCGCGGGGCTCGCATCGCTGTCCTCGTGGGTGACGTAGTCGGTCTTGTCGTATCCCGTGACCGAGGTCACCGAGAAGCCCTCGAACTCAATCACGCCGGTGAGGGTCACGCCGAAATTGTCGATATCCTCATAGGCCTCGGGCAGGTCGGACGCCAGCGTCCACCAATGGGGATTTTCCACATAGCCGAAGAAGTCGCTGAAGCGGCCGTCCCCCGTCGGCACGATGCCACGGCTGTAATAGTAGGAGCCGTTGCCGCGGCTGACGCCGCCGTGAACGTTCAGCATCCAGTCCTGGCGTTCCGTCGGCCGGAAGCGGATCAGGGCGCGCGCCGCCCAGTCGTCGCGGCTGTTGACCTTGTCGCCCGTGAATTCGTTGAGGGTGTCGCCGTCGCGGTTGTTGGCGACGGCCGCGACGCGGGCCGACAGCCTGTTCTCGATGATGGGAACGCTGACCCCCGCCTCCACATCGAACTGGTTGAAGCGGCCAAGGGTCAGCGCCGCGTTCGCCTGGAACTCGTCGCCCGGCTTTTTCGACACGAAGTTGATGGCGCCGCCCGTGGTGTTGCGGCCGTAGAGAATGCCCTGCGGCCCGCGCAGCACCTCCACCCGCTCGAGGTCGAACATCTGGAAGAGCTGGCCCGAGCGGGACGCGATATAGACCTCGTCGTTATAGATCCCGACCGCCTGGCTGTCGGTCGCGTTGAAGCTTTTGAAGCTGATGCCGCGCAGCGCGAAGATGGGCTTGGACTGGTTGTAGGCGCCGGAGACCTGCAGGTTCGGCACCTGGGCCGCGATGTCGCTCGGATCCGTGAAATCGAAGGCGTCAAGATCGCCCGCCTGAAAGGCGGAAATGGCGATGGGCACATCCTGCAGCGATTGCGCCCGCCGCTGGGCGGTGACGACGATTTCATCGATGGAGAAGGTCTGGGCGGCGGCGCCGCCCGCGGTTGCCGTGACGCAAACAAGAATACTCGTGGAAAACCAGTTGTCGCGGAGCCTCTTCATGGCGCGCCCTCCCTATTTTTCCCGAATGTATTCGAGAATGAGATGAGTCTTTTTTCGAGTCAAGAGAGGTTCCGTGGAGACGCACCACAAATTTCTCGATCTCGTTCCATTACTCTTGCTCGCGACGGGAGAATTGTTAATCTCGGGCGCAGGACTTATCTTCGGGAACGCCATGGACGCCGAGACCGACAAGACGACGCGAACGCGAAAATTCACACAGGCGCGCGGCCGCGCGCGGCGGCAGGCCCTGCGGCTGGCGGCGCGCCGCCTGCTGTCCGAGCGGGATCTGGAGCAGATCACCCTGCCGACCGTTGCCGAGGAAGCCGGGATCCCGGCGAGCTCCACCTATCATTTCTATCCCGACATGAAGGAGCTCTATAAGGATCTCGCGCGGGAGATCGCGGCCGAAATGATCGCCGTTCCCGCAAGCTGCCCGGATCCCCGGACCTGGGAGGATCTGGTGCGCGCCTATACCCGGGCGGGGGCGGATTTCTACAACCGCGACATGGCCGCGCGGCAATTGATGCTGGGCCCCAAGACGCCGCCCGACATCAAGCGCGCGGGCTGCGCGCGCGACGCGGGTTTCGGCGACTCGCTCATGGCCTTCATCGACCGCCATTTCGTGCTGCCCGAGCTTCCCGACCCCGGCGCCATATTCTTCCGCGCGATCCAGGTGGCGGACGCCCTGTTCCTGATCTCGGTCGAGGAGCACGACCGGCTGACGGACGAATATGTGGAGGAAGCGGGCAACGCGGTGATCGCCTATCTCGGCCTTTATCTCCCCCGCTTCCTGCCGCGCCGCGATGCGAATGGCGCCGGCAAGGCCGGTTAGGCGTCGAGCGCCGCTTCCGCCTCCATGCGGAGCTTCAGGGGGATCACGAGGAAGCGCGCGCCGCTCTCGGCGGGATCCGGCAGGCGGCCCGCACGGATATTGACCTGGATCGAGGGCAGAAGCAGGCGGGGCGCGGCCAGGGTTGCATCCCGGGCCGTGCGCATGGCGACGAACTCGTCCTCGCCGACGCCGTCATGGACATGGAGGTTGTGGCGGCGCTCCGCCGCGACCGTCGTCTCCCAGGCGAATTCATCCCGCCCCGGCGCCTTGTAATCGTGGCAGACGAAAAGGCGCGTCTCGTCCGGCAGGCTCAGGATGCGGCGGATGGAGCGGTAAAGCGTTCGGGCGTCGCCGCCGGGAAAGTCCGTGCGCGCCGTGCCGTAGTCCGGCATGAACAGGGTGTCGCCCACGAAGACGGCGTCGCCGATGCGGTAGCTGACGCAGGCAGAGGTATGGCCGGGGGTGTGCATCACCTCGATGTCAAACGCGCCGAGGGGAACGCGTGCGCCGTCCGCGAACAGGCGGTCGAAGTCCGCGCCGTCGGGCTCGAGGTCATGAAGGGCGAAGACGGGGCGGAAGGTCTGCTGCACGTCGCGCACATGCTCGCCGATGCCCACCCAGGCGCCTGTCGCCGCCCGGATGTAATGGGCGGCGGTCAGATGGTCCGCATGGACATGGGTCTCGAGCACCATGGCGATGCGCCAGCCCCGGTCCCGGGCCAGCCCCATGATCCTGTCGGCGGAGGTTGAACGGATCTCGCCGCTTGCGGGATCGAAATCCAGCACGGGATCGATCACCGCCGCAAGTCCCGTCGCGGGATCGGCGACCAGGTAGCTGACGGTATATGTATCCCGATCGAAGAACGCCTCGATTGCCGGCGCGTCGGTCATGGCCGCCTCCCTGTGCCCATGACCCTATTTTTACTACCAGGCGGCCGTCGCAAACAGTCGGAAATTGCGATCGCGACGGCCGGGGCCTCGCGCCGCCTAGCGCATGAGGCTGAGGGGCTGCTCCACGATGCGCCTGAAGGCGTCAATCAGGCGCGCGCCGATGGCGCCGTCGATCGCCCGGTGGTCGCAGGAAAGGGTGGCGGTCATCACCGTCGCCGGCACGATCCTGCCGTCGCGTGACACCGCCCGCTCCTCCGCCGCGCCGACGGCGAGGATCGCCACCTGCGGCGGATTGATGATCGCCTCGAAATTGCGGATGCCGTACATGCCGAGGTTGGAGAGGGAGATGGTGCCCCCCTCATAATCCGCGGGCATGAGCCGGCCGAGGCGCGCCCGCTCGGCAAGGTCGCGCATCTCGCGGGCGATGGCGCCCACACCCTTGCTCGCGGCGTCGCGGATGACGGGTGTGACGAGCCCCCCTTCCACCGCGACCGCCACCGACACGTCGGCCCGCGTGAACTGCCTCAGATGATCGCCCGCATACATGACGTTCGCCTCCGGCGTCCGCTGCAGGGCGAGGGCGAGGGCCTTGATGAGAAGATCATTGACCGAAATCTTCTGCTCCTCGCCCGCATTGAGCTCCCGCCGCAGGTCGAGGAGCGGATCCATGGCCACGTCGACCGACAGATAGAAATGCGGCACCGTGGATTTGGACTGCACCATGCGCTCGGCGATGATGCGGCGCATGGTGGAAAGACGCCGCTCCTCATACGGGAGATCGGCGGGCGCGGGCGGGACGGAGACCGCCTTCTGCGCCGCCGCCGGCGCTTCCGGTTCTGCGGCGCGCGCGATGAGGTCGCGCTTCAGGATGCGCCCGCCGGGGCCCGAGCCGTTGACCCGCGAAAGATCGATCCCCGCCTGCAGGGCGATGCGCCGGGCGAGCGGCGAGGCGGCGCCGTCGGGCGCGCCCGGTTCCCCGGCATCATGAGGCGCGCCGTTGACGATCGCGACCGGCATGGGCTTCGCCGCAACGGCGCGATCCGGCGCGGGCGGCACCGGTTCCGCCGTCTCCTCCTCACCGGCAAGAACGGCGATCACCGCGCCGACGGGAATGTCCGTGGTGCCGCCGGGCACGATGATGCGGGCGATGCGGCCGTCGGCGACCGCCTCCACCTCCATGGTCGCCTTGTCGGTCTCGATCTCGGCGATGGCGTCGCCGGCCGCGACCCGATCCCCTTCCCGCACCAGCCAGTTGGCGAGCGTGCCCTTTTCCATGGTGGGAGAAAGGGCGGGCAGCAGAATTTCCGTGGGCATCTTCTATTGTCTCAACGTTCGAGAAGCGCCGTCGCGGCGGCGTCCAGAATGGCGTCCGCATCGAGGCGGCAGACGCGGTAGAGATCGGGAATGTCCGCCGACTGGCCGAAGCGGGTGACCCCGAGCGGCACCACCCGGTGGCCGCGCACGGACCCGAGCCAGGACAGGGCCTCGGGCGCGCCGTCGATGACGGTGACCAGTGCCGCGCGCGGGCTCAGGCGGCCAAGGAGCCGCTCCACATGCGACAGGCGCCGTTCGCCCGTCGTTTGCTGCAGCCGCAGGGCGTCAAGCCACCCCGCCCGCAGACGGGCCGCAGACGGCACCGCAAGCAACCCGGCGCCCGGCATGTCCTCGCGCAGCTGGGCGAAGGCATCGAGCACCTCGGGCGCCACCGCCCCCGCATAGGCCAGGGCGAATTCGGCCCCTTCCTCGGGCTCCACCTGCCAGTAGGCGCCTTCGAGCAGATCCTCTCGCCAGCGGCCGTCCGTGCGCTCCGCCTGCGGGATGGCGCGGGTCGAAAGCCTCAAGTAAACCGAGCCGCCGTCGGGGCGCTGCATGTGGTCGAAGGCCCAGGCCATGATGACCGCAAGCTCGTCCGCATATGCCGGCTCGAAATAGGTGAGGCCCGGCTGGCTCATGCCGATGAGCGGCGTATAGATCGACTGATGCGCGCCCCCCTCGGGCGCAAGCGTCACCCCGGACGGCGTGCCGACGAGGAGGAAGCGGGCATCCTGATAGCAGGCGTAGTTCAGGGCATCGAGCCCGCGGGCGATGAACGGGTCATAGAGCGTGCCCACCGGCAGAAGCCTTGTGCCGAACAGCGATCCCGCAAGGCCCAGGGCGGCGAGCGCCAGGAACAGGTTGTTCTCGGCGATGCCCAGCTCCACATGCTGGCCGCTCGCCGCCATGCTCCAGCGCTGGGGCGAGACCACGTTCTCCGCCTTGAAGATGTCTTCGACGGGACGCCTGCCGAAGATGCCGCGCTGGTTCACCCAGGCCCCGAGATTGGTGGAGACGGTGACGTCCGGCGAGGTGGTGACCATATGGGCCGCAAGCTCCGTGTCCCCGCGGGCGAGATCGTTCATGATCCGGCCGAACGCCACCTGGGTCGCCTGCACGTCGCCGTCCGGCACGGGAAGGGTGGGCGGCGTCGGCACCACCGGCGCGTCGTGGCGGCGGTTGCGTCTGGCCGCGAACGGCACCTGATCGAGGAAGGCCTCGAGCTCGGCGGCGCGCTCCTCCATGCCGGCGAAGGGCTCCCACTCCGCCCCTTCCGGGATGCGCATGGCGGCGCGGAACTCGTCCATCTGCTTCGGGTTCATGAGACCCGCGTGGTTGTCCTTGTGGCCCGCGAAGGGAAGGCCGTAGCCCTTCACCGTATAGACGATGAAGCAGCGCGGCCGGTCGTCCGCGACGCCGTGGAAGGTCTCGAGCAGCAATTCGATGTCATGGCCCGCCAGATTGGTCATGAGATCGTGAAGCGCGGCGTCGTCATACCGGTCGAGCAGCGCCTTCACCCCGCGCTTGTCGCCGATGTCGCGCATCAGGCGCTCGCGCCAGGCGGCCCCGCCCTTGTAGGTGAGCGCAGAATAGAGCTGGTTGGGGCAGGCATCGATCCAGTCGCGCAAATGCTCGCCGCCCGGCAGCGCGAAGGCCGCCTGCTGCTTCTTGCCCCATTTGAGGATCTCCACTTGCCAGCCCGCGGCATCGAAGATCTCGCTGTAGCGGGTGAACATGCGCTCGGACATGACGGCGTCCAGGCTCTGCCGGTTGTAGTCCACGATCCACCAGCAGTTGCGCACGTCATGCTTCACGCCCTCAATGAGGGCTTCGTAGATATTGCCCTCGTCCAGCTCGGCATCCCCCAGAAGCGCGATCATGCGCCCCGGCTCGCCCTTCAGCCAGCCCTTGGCGGCGAGGTAGTCCTGAACGATGGACGCAAAGAGGGTGACGCCCACGCCGAGACCGACGGAGCCCGTGGAAAAATCCACGTCGTCCTTGTCCTTGGTGCGCGAAGGATAGGACTGCGCGCCATGGAGCGAGCGGAAATTCTCCAGCTGGTCGCGGGTCTGGTTGCCGAGGAGATACTGGATCGCATGGAATACGGGGCTCGCATGGGGCTTCACCGCCACCCGGTCCTCAGGTTTCAGCACGCTGAAATAGAGGGCGGACATCACCTGCGCGAGGGACGCGCTCGATGCCTGATGGCCGCCGACCTTCAGCTTGTCCCGGCTCGGGCGCACATGGTTCGCATGATGGATCATCCATGCGGACAGCCATTGCACCTTGCGGTCCAGCAGCTTGAGACGTTCGAGATAGGCGGCGTCCATGACGGGCGCCTCATGAGCCTTGGGCTGGGTTCTGGTCATGAAAGGTACTCCTCGATTCAAGGCGAAGTGTACCCCGCTTTGCACAGTATGTGATTGCGAAGGCCGCGGCGTCTTTCTATAAACTTGCAATTTATGGACAAGCACGAGCCACGTCTGAGCATTTCATGCCAAAATACGAACTTGATGCGATAGATCGCCGTATCATCGCCGAACTGCAGCGGAACGGCCGCCTGACCAATGTGGAGCTGGCCGAACGGGTGGGCCTCTCCCCCTCCCCCTGCCTCCGCCGGGTGCGAATGCTGGAGGAGCAGGGCGCGATTCAGGGCTACGTCGCGCTTGTGGATCCGGCGGCGCTCGGCATCAACATGAACGTCTTCGTGCGGGTAAGTCTGGAGCGGCAGACGGAAGAATATCTCGACCGCTTCGAAAGCGCGGTGCGGGAAAGCCCCGAGATCATGGAATGCTATCTGATGACCGGCGACGCCGACTATCACCTGCGCGTGGTGGTGCCGGACCTTGCGGCCTACGAGCATTTCCTGAAATCGTTCCTGACGCGCATCCCGGGCGTCACCAGCATCCGCTCGAGCTTCGCCCTGAAGCAGATCAGCTACACGACGGCGCTGCCCGTGGAGTAGATCGCGAGGGGCGCGGCGATCAGTCCGCGCCCCCCTCGATCCGCACCGCGAGATCGCGCAATTCGCGCTTCAGGATCTTGCCGCCGGCATTGCGCGGGAGTTCAGGGATGAAATGCACCGCGCGCGGCACCTTGTAGCCCGCAAGGTCCCGCTTGCAGGCGGCGATGACGTCATCCGCCGTGGGCGCGGGACGGGCGGGGTCGGCCACCACGAAGGCGACGAGGCTTTCGCCCCATTGCGGATCAGGCTTGCCGACGACCGATACCTCCGCCACGCCGGGCTCCTGGCCGATCACGTTTTCGACCTCGCGCGGATAGATGTTGAGACCGCCCGCGATCACCATGTCCTTCTTGCGGTCGACGATGTAGTAGTAGCCTTCCTCGTCCTTGCGCGCCATGTCGCCGACGGAGACCCAGCCGTCGCGGATCACCTCGCGGGTTTCATCATCGCGGTTGAGATAGCCGTTGAAGAGATAGGGCGAGCGGCTGAACAGTTCGCCCACCTCCCCCGTCGGCACCGGGTTGCCGTTCTCGTCCCGCAGCTCGATCTCGGTGCAGGGGAAGGGCGTTCCGACGCAATGCTGCTTGCGCAGCTGGTCCTGGGGGCGAAGGTTGGTGACGATCCCGCTTTCGGTGGCGCCGTAGGTCTCGTGCAGCAGGCCCTCGCCCCAATGGTCGATGATCTTCACCTTGGTCGCCTGCGGCAGCGGCGCGGCGTTCGAAATGATCGACCGCAATCTGTGCCCGCCCCGGTTGCGGGCAAGCACATCCGCGGGCAGCTCGAAGATCTTGTGGAAATGGGTCGGCACCATGAAGGTGCCGGTGATCTCGCCCGTGTTCAGAAGACGGATCGTCTCCTCGGGATCGAACTTGCCCATGATGGTGCAGGTGCCGCCGAAGAAGAGGGAGCCGAGCGCAAAGGCGAGCCCCGCCCCGTGGCAGAAGGGCGCGATCGCAAGGAAATGATCGTCTGGCCCGTAACAGCCGTATTCCGACGCCATGGCGAAGAAGGTCATGGTGCGCGAGCGGTGCGGCAGCAGGACGCCCTTCGGCATGCCCGTGGTGCCGGAGGTATAGGGAATGGAAAAGGGCGTCCATTCGGCGACCGGAACGCGTCTGTCGCGGTCGCTGCTTCGGGCGAGCAGATCCTCGTATTCCCTGCCGATGACGACCACATGTCGGCCCGCAAGATCGGCGGCGGCGAGAAGCTTCTCGGACGCCGCATCGACGAAGATCAGCTTCGGGTTGCTGTCGGCGACGATCAGGGCGATCTCGCGCTCCGACAGGCGCGGATTTGGGGTTGCGACCACAAGGCCCGCATCCGGCAGGCCGCAGATCAGCTCCAGGAACTCGATGGAATTGTGGGCGATCAGCATGGCGTGGTCGCCGACCGCAAGTCCGAAGCCGTCGCGCACCAGATTGACGATGCGGTTCAGTCGCTCGATGAAGCGGCCATAGGTGATGCTGCGCCCCTCGAACCTTAGCGCCACCTTGCCCGGCGCGCGCATGGCGGCGGCGCGGATGCCCGAGGTGATGGTCAGGTGGGAAAAGCCGGCGGGAAGATCCGGGGCGGTGTCAAACTTGGTCATGAGATCCGATCAATCCTGGTGCTCTGCGGCATGTTTCAAGAATGGCTGCGGCGTCCAATTCGGCAAGATTCCGCTGCACGAAGCGGCCGGTGCGCGCAAGGTCCAGCGCAAGCTCCATCCACTGGCGGCAGTCGGGGCCAAGACAGAAGGCGCGGAAGCGGGCATGGAGCGCGTCGGCGTCGATATCGGACATATCCGTGCGGACGCCCGCCGCATCGTAGAAGACCATGTCGCGCAGGCGGAACCACGCCGCCGTCAGATACGCCCCGTCGAGCGCGGGCGTGAAGGCGGGCAGCGGATTGTGCCGCGGCGCGGGCCCGGCGATCGCCCAGCCCGGGGCATGGAGGCCGAAGGCAGGCGCGCCGAGATATTCGCCGAGCGCCGACGCCAGCACCGCCGACGCGCCGACCCCGACGATGGCGGCAGGACACGGCAGCCCCTGCAGGACGGCGGCCAGACGGGTGACGGAGGGCTTGCCCTCAAGCGGGTCCGACTGGCCACAGCCCGGAAGATCGGGCATCACGACGCGGAAATGCGCGTCCAGCCCCGCCGCTTCAACAGCATTCAACAGTTCCGCGCCGCATTGCGGCAGGTCGTGAAGCAGGAGCAGCACCGGGGCGTCCGCCCTCCCCGTCTCTCGCCAGTGCAGGAATCCGCCGCCGATCCGCGCGAGCCGGCGGCGGCCCGCCGCCGCGGCCCCATGCCGGTATGGCGGCAGGCTGGATGCCGGCTGCAACGCCGTACGCAGCGCGCCGAGCCAGGCCGCCTGACAGATGGGGACGGAGACCTTGTGTCGCGCCCGGATGCGGTCGAGATGGGGATGCAGCAGGTCGTCCTCCCGCGCCATCACGGTCGCCGGCACGCCCGCCGCTTCGACGGCGGCAAGCGTATCCTGCGCCGGATGCTCGGCGGCGCGGCGATAGGCGCGGTGGTATCCCGCCCCCGCCTGAAGGAAGCCGATGGCCGTCAGGTGATGGGCGTCGATCCCCGGCGGGTCGATGGCAAGCCGCCGCCCGGGCGCGCGGTCGTACCATGGGAACCACATGTAAAGGTCCTTGATGCGCGACCAGAGCTGCATCACGTGGCCACCGTCCCATGCGGGCGCGAAGGGCGCAAGATACCGGTTGATGAAGCTTTCCCGCTCGGCGGGCGTGAACACGCCGTAGCCGTCGAGGACGAGCGCCGCGACGTTGGCCGGATGGTCCTTCGCATAAGCTGCGGCGATGGCAGCCCCCGTATGGGTGCCGTAAAGGCCCATGCGCGCGATGCCCAATGCCCGGCGCACGGCGTCCACCGCCGCAACGTAATCCGCCATCTCCGGCGCATCCCCCGGCAGCGGATCGGAAAAGCCGTAGCCCGGGGTATCGATGGCGATCACCGTGAAATGCGCGGCGAGCCCTTCGAGGAGCGGCAGCAGGGAGATGGACGACCGCGGCGATTCATGCAGCGCGAGAAGGGGCGGGCCTTCGCCACGCATGCGGTAATGGACCTGCCCGTGGGGCAGATCCACAAAGCCGCAAGCAACAGCGGCGTCGCCGTAACGCGGCGTGAGCATGGCCGTGGCCCTCAGCCCTCAAGCCCCATGCGCCCGGCGATCCTGAACACGGACAGGGCGTTCTCGCGCATCACCCGGGCGTAGGACTGGGGCCGCAGATTGTGCGCCTCCATCTCCCGGACGGCGCGCTCGGGATCGATCACCGGCCAGTCGGTGCCGAACATCACCTTGTGGCTGCCATAGGTGTTCATGTAGTGGAGGAGCGACTGCGGCAGATGCTTCGGCGCGTAGGCGTCGATGCCGATATAGACGTTCTCGTGCTTCCAGGCCATGGCGATCATCTCGTCGGTCCAGGGCACGCCGATATGGATGCCGAGGAGCTTGAGCTCGGGGAAATCGATGGCGATCTGGTCGAGGAGGATGGGCCGCGCGACGCTCGGCAGGCGCACGTCCTTCTGGTAGATGAGGTTCTGCCCCACCTGCATCATGATCGGGATGTCGAGCTCGCAGCACTTGGCGTAATAGGGATAGTACTGCGCGGCGTCCGGCGGCAGGCGGAACCAGTGCGGGTAAAGGTGCGCGCCGACGAAGCCCAGCTCCTTCACCGCATATTCAAGGTCGCGCAGGCCCTCCATGCCGCGGAAGGGATCGATCCCGGCGAGGCCCGAGAAGCGCGTGGGGTGAGCGTTGCAATAGGCCGCCACCTGTTCGTACGGAATTTCGAACGAGCCCTTCATGCGGCGGTCGCCGGCGCGGACGGCGATGAGCAGCGAGTGATCGATGCCCGCGCGATCCATCTTGGCGATGTAGTCTTCGATGGTGACGCCGCCGCGCATGTCCTGCGGCATGCGCACCTGTTCCATGAAGTTCTCGTCGAACCCCGTCTGGTTGTTGGCGACCTCGAGCGGGGTGAAGGGATTGACGACGATGTCGATGGCCTTGACCATGTGACGATACTCCGGTCTAGAAGCGGTCGGCGCGCGCCGCGCTGGCCGCGAACGGCTTGAAGCCGAGATAGAGGACGATGAAGCCCAGGGGCCCGAAAATGGCGGCGACGGTCGCCATGGATTGATGGATGGCGAGCGGATCGCCGAACACATAGTCGGTGAAGACGGCAACGACCGTGGGGCCGATGCCGATCCCGAGCATGTTGAGGATGAAAAGGAACAGGGCCGAAATCTGCGCCCGCATGGGGTTCGGCGTGATCGCCTGCAAGGCCGCGGCCGCAGCGCCATACGGGAAGCTCGCGAAGAAGAAGAACAGGCTGAAAAGCGCGATGGCGGTTGCGTCCGACGTCACGAGCGGCGCCGCGATCGCCAGGGGGGTCACCATCAGCGCGCCGACGAAGCCCGCGCGCATGGGCCCTTCGAGACGGCCGCGCTTCACCCACCAGTCGGCGAACATGCCGCCCGCAATGATGCCGAGGGTGCCGAAGATCAGGATGGATACCCCCAGCGCCTGCCCCACTTCCGCCGGGCTGTATCCGTGCTTGCGGATGAACAGCATGGGCGTCCAGGCGAGAAGGCCGTTGAAGACGAGCCCGGTCATGGAAAAGCCCACGAAATGGGAGCCGAAGCTCTTCCAGTTCCGCCCCCAGAAGCGCAGCACCTCGCCGAAGGGCGCGGCCGTTGCCTGCATCGTCCCTTTCCGGGCCGGCTCGCGCACCGTCAGCATCAATAGCGCGATGAAGACGCCCGGCAGACCCACGAGGAAGAAGATCATCTGCCAGTCGCTGACCGCGCCGACCACGGGGAGCCGGTCGATGGACAGGCCCGCGACGAGATCGATCACCGCGCCGCCGATGATGAAGGCAAGGCCCGATCCGATGTAAAGCCCCGTGGAATAGACGCCGAGCGCCCGGCCGTGCTGCTCCCTGGGGAACATGTCGGCGATCATGGAATAGGCGGCAGGCGACAAGGCCGCCTCCCCCACCCCCACGCCGACCCGGGACAGGAACAGATGCCAGAACCGGCTCGCAAGCCCGCAGGTCGCGGTCATCAGGCTCCACACCGTGATCCCGATCGCGATGATGCGGCGGCGCGACATGCGGTCCGCAAGACGCGCGATGGGGATGCCGAGGAGCGTGTAGAAGATCGCGAAGGCGAAGCCGTGGAGCAGGCTGATTTCGGTATCGTTCAGATCGAGATCCTGCTGGATGGGCTGCACCAGCAGGGACAAGATGGTGCGGTCGATGAAGGACGCCGTATAGGCGAGCACCAGGATGAAGACGCCATACCAGGCGCGGGCCGGCGAGATGCCGCCTGTCGCGGCCGGCGCGGCATTTCCTGCAGATGGTTCGGCCATGACGACGCCTTCCCTTCACATGCAAGGAGAAAGAATGGGAGACGCGGCTGATGCCGCATCTCCCCTGAGTGGCATCAGAAGCGAACGGTGCCCGTGATCTTGTAGAACCGCGGGGCGCCCGGATAGACCGCCGAGAAGCCGGAGGCCGGGAAGGACAGGATGCTGTCGAAATATTCCTTGTCGAAGCAGTTGGTGCAGGACAGGGAGATCTCGTAGCGCTCGTCCGAGGTGCGGTAGCCGATGGAGGCGTTGACCAGGGCGAAGTCGCCCGTCTTGCCGATCAGCTCGTTCTGCGGATTGGTGTAGTAGCTGCTGGTGTAGAACACGTCGCCATTCACCAGCAGCGAGCCGCCCGCCTGCAGCGGGTAGTCCACCGAGAAGCCCGCCTTGCCCTGGAAGCTCGGCGCGCGCTGCAGCTCGTCGCCCAGGATGTCGCCGCCCGGCTTCTTGGTGTACTTGGTGTCGAGCAGGCCGACATTGCCGAAGATGTCGAGCC
The DNA here is from genome assembly GCA_964508185.1 of uncultured Sphingomonadales bacterium. Taxonomy (GTDB): domain Bacteria; phylum Pseudomonadota; class Alphaproteobacteria; order Sphingomonadales; family Govanellaceae; genus CAZDSS01. The sequence continues at coordinate 1,984 of CAZDSS010000009.1, read as the reverse complement.
ATTCGTTGACGCGCACGGTGAGCTCGGTCTCGAGCCCGTAGATCTCGGCGTCCGCGGTCGCCACCAGGAAGGTGTTGCCCGCGCCCGGCACGGAGTTGAAGAGCTCCGTATATTCCATGAAGAAGACCGAGCTGTTGAGGCGGGCGCGGCCGCCGAACAGCGCCATCTTGGTGCCGATTTCGTAGCTGTCGACGATTTCGGGATCGAAGCTCAGGAACTGGCGCGGATTGTTGACGCGCGCCTGCCAGCCGCCGGAGCGGAAGCCCTGGGTATAGGACGCGAAGGCGAAGATGTCGTCGTTGATCTGCCAGTTGAGGCCGATCTTGGGCGTGAACTTCTTGTAGACCGGGCTGAGATCAAGCGGCTGGCCTTCGGTGTCGATCAGACCCTGCAGCACCGCCGAGCTGAAGCCCGGGCTGCCGTTGAGGGTGTGCTGCACGTCGATCGACTTGTCGTCGATGGTGTAGCGCCCGCCGAGCACCAGCGACAGGCTGTCGGTGAGATCCACGTCGATCTGGCCGAAGGCGGCGTAGCTCTTGGTCTCGATGTCCATCCACTTGCGATGGAAGAGGTTGAGGCGGCCGAGCGCCGGATTGTCCGGATTGATGAAGACGTTGAGCTCGTCACCCAGATAGACGTCGCTCTTCTCGTTGAAGAAATAGAGGCCCGCCATCAGCCGGAAGCGCTCGTTGATCTGCGCGCCCAGCTTCAGTTCCTGGGAGAACTGCTTGGACGTCGTGTCCGTATGCAGGACGTAGAGCGGCGTCGGCTGGTCGGTGATGTCGAGATTGTAGTTCTGCCAGGTGTAGCGGTAGCCGGTGATCGATTCGATATGGATGTCGTCATTGACGTCCCACCGGCCGTTGCCGCTGATGCCCCAGGTCTTGGCCCGGTTGTCGATGTCCTGGCCGCTGACCACGTCGAACAGGCTGCCGGTGCGCGGACGCACGCGACCCAGGATGTCGGACGCATACATGCCCGCCTGCTTGTCGCGGCCCCAGTCGGCGGAGATGGTGTATTCCCAGCTCTCGCTCGGCACGAAGCGGACGGCGCCGCGCATGCCGATATAATCGAGGTCGTTCACGTCGCGGTTGAGCGTGAGGTTGCGGGCATAGCCGTCGCCCTGCTGGGTCAGGAAGCCCGCGCGGACGAAGACCTTGTCCTCGACGATGGGCGCATTGCCCGAGACCTTCAGCTCCCAGCGGTCAAAGTTGCCGTAGCTCGCCCGCGCCACGAGCTCGGGCTCGGCATCGGGCTTCTTGGTCACGATCTTGACCGCGCCGCCGTTGGTGTTGCGGCCATAGAGCGTGCCCTGCGGGCCGCGCAGCACCTCGATGCGCTCGACGTCGAACAGGTTGAAGTTGTTGACGCCCTGACGCGCCACATAGACGTCGTCCACATAGACGCCGACCGAGGTGTCCACGGCGGCAAGCGATTCCGTGGTGCCGATGCCGCGGATGAAGAAGGTGATCGCGGTCTGCTGGCCGACGTTGTTGTTCCCCGTGAGGTTCGGAACGTTGTAGACGATCTGGCGGGTATCCGAGATCTGCCGCCGCTCCATGATGAGCGGATCGATGGCGCTGACCGCGAGCGGCGTCGTCTGCAGGCTGGCCTCGCGGCGCTCCGCCGTCACCATGATTTCCTCGAGACGCATGGCGTTGTCCGGCGTCTCGGCAGTCTGTGCGTGGGCAAGCGGCGCGACGACGGGGGCCATCATCAGCCCGAGAATGGACGCGCCGGCAAGGGGCGAAAGCTTCACACCCATCTTTGTTACCTCCCTTTGTGACCCGTTACGGTAATGGCGACGTTCCCATTCCTCTGTACAGTTGTCAAAGATTTCCTTATATTTGTCGTTATTATCCATATATCAGGATTTTGGCATGTCATCAGAGGATGTTTCGGGGGGATCGGACGCGCGATCATTGCGCCGGCTGGTGCGTCTCTATGAGGTGTTCGAGCAGGAGCGGCGCCCATTGACCAGCGT
>CAZDSS010000008.1:47568-49723 GCA_964508185.1 uncultured Sphingomonadales bacterium | reverse complement strand
GGCGCCCGCGCCGATGATGGTGTGGATCTCGTCGATGAACAGCACCAGGTTCTCGTGCTCCTCGGCTTCCTTCATGACGGCCTTGAGCCGTTCCTCGAAGTCGCCGCGGTAGCGCGTGCCGGCGAGCAGGGCCCCCATGTCGAGGGCGTAGATGGTCGCGCCCTGCAGCACCTCGGGCACGTCGCCTTCCACGATCTTGCGCGCGAGACCTTCGGCGATCGCCGTCTTGCCAACGCCGGGGTCGCCCACATAGAGCGGGTTGTTCTTCTGGCGGCGGCACAGGACCTGGATCGTGCGCTCGAGCTCGGCCTCACGGCCGATGAGCGGGTCGATCTTGCCCTGGCGGGCCTTCTGGTTGAGGTTGATGCAGTAGGTGGCGAGCGCCCCGCCTTCCTTCTCCGGTCGCTCGGACGCATGGCTCGAGCTTGAGGCGCCGGTCACCCGCCGCGGCTCGCTCGCCCCCGGCGTCTTGGCGATGCCGTGGGAGATGTAGCTCACCGCATCCAGCCGGGTCATGTCCTGCTGCTGCAGGAAATAGACCGCATGGCTTTCCCGTTCGGAGAACAGGGCGACAAGAACGTTGGCGCCCGTGACCTCTTCCCGGCCGGAACTCTGGACGTGGAGGATGGAACGCTGGATGACGCGCTGGAAGCCGGCGGTGGGAGATGCCTCCATGCTCCGGTCGTGGGTCACCAGGTTGGAGAGTTCGTTGTCGAGGTAGGCCGCGATCTGCTGGCGCAGCACGTCGATCTTGACGTTGCAGGCCTTGAGCACGGCGACCGCGTCCTGGTCGTCCAGAAGGCCAAACAGAAGATGCTCTAGCGTCGCAAATTCATGGCCGCGTTCATTGGCTTCCGCCAAGGCCCGGTGGAGCGTGGCTTCGAGATTGGCCGAGAATGTAGGCACTTCAATTTTCCATTCTGCGAGAGTTGCTGTTTTACCTGACTACGTTCCCCCCTAGAGACTCAACTATCCCCTTGTATGGTTCGTTCCGTCATTCCTTTTCCATCGTACACTGCAGCGGGTGCTGATGCCGCCGCGCGTAGTCGATGACCTGGGCGACCTTGGTCTCGGCCACCTCGTAGGTATAGACGCCGCACAAGCCGACGCCCTTGTGGTGCACGTGAAGCATGATCCTCATGGCTTCCTCGTGGCTCTTGCGGAACATGGTTTCCAGCACGTGAACGACGAATTCCATGGGCGTGTAGTCGTCGTTCAGCAGCAACACCTTGTACAGGGAAGGTTTCTTCGTCCTGGTCTTGGGCTTGGTCAGCAGCCCCGGCTGCTGCCCGCCCCCTTCGTGATGCTCTCTGTCACCCATCGCACTCACCCGCTAGCATTCGACCTTATCAATATAACGGCTTTGTGGCCGGAAAAGGGACGACTTTTATAAGCGAGCAATAGCACTCTACCCATCTATAGTTAAGAAACCCCTCAGTTGTTTCCTGCTGCCTGAACAAAATGTGGGGAGCGGCGGCGGATTTCGCAAGCCGCGGCAGCAAACAAGGCGCGCAGCGAGCGCCTTGAGCGCGCAACCATCATCGCAAGAACTCCCCGCAACCCGCACAAAAAAAGAGGGCCGGCGTTAACCGGCCCAGAGGAGGTCTTTTTGGGAGCTCCGAACCGCCGCGGCTGAGGAGGGTCCGCGGCACTTGGGAGATACAGGTACTCAAATACTAGGGGTACTCAGGAGACGCAGGTAATCAGCGCGCGACGCCGCGGGCCAGGCTGGTGAAGCTGTCCACGAATCGCGCATTCAGGGGAGCCAGGATCTCGGCCATGGCGGTGCTCACCACGCTTGCGATCTTGTTGCTCTCTTGAACCAGGTCCTCGTAGCGGCCCTTCACGAGCTCGCTCTGGAGATCGAGGAAATCCTTGGGGGTCTTGACGCCGGCGAACGCGCGCATGGCGCTCAGCTGGGCGTCGTAGCTCTTCTTGGCGAGGTTGAGGAGTTCGCCGTTCACCTGCTCGATCGCCTTGGCGGTGGCCGAGGAGGCGGCGATGCAGGCGTTGATGTTCTCGCGGCTCACTTCGGCCACTTCGTCATAGCCCTTCATCAGGCCGTCGAGCTGGCGCTTGGTCACCTCCACACCCTGTTCGAAGGCGCGCTGCGCCGTCTGCACCGTGGCGCGGGCGGCGGTTTCCATCTGCTCGC
>CAZDSS010000008.1:29968-47468 GCA_964508185.1 uncultured Sphingomonadales bacterium | reverse complement strand
CTGCTCGCGCCCGGCTTCCGCAGCCTTCTCCAGCTCCTTCTCGGCAGCGGCCTGAAGATTACGGATGGCGTCCTGGGACTTGGTCATGGCCTGAATTCCTGTCTGCAAAAATCTTGCTGCATCGCAGCATGATCAGGAATATGGGGCCGGTTTTCCGCCAAGTCAAGCGTGTTTTTGCAGTGCACAATTTTAGGCGCATTGCACAAGAATTGACCGGCTATTTGCCCACTTCGTCGGCAAATGCGGCCCTTTTCAGGTGCGGAATCCAGTGCTCCTCGACCGGCAGGAGGAAGAGATCGGCGAGCGCCGATTCGATCTCCCGCGGCTCGAGGATTCGCTGCGTCACCCCTTCGGAACTGCGGATCGTCAGGCGGTTGTCGAGAAGCGCATAGCGGGCGTCCCTCCCGCTGCGGGCGACCATCAGGTGGTTGCGGAAGGGTGATTCCGGATAAGTCGCGGTGAACCAGTTGGCGACCACGAAATCCACGTCCAGTTGCGGCGCGAGTCCGATGGCGCAAAGCGGCGCCCAGCCGTCGGCAAGGCGGGCGGCGAGCACCAGTTCGCCGTCCCGGGGGGTGAGCCTGAAATCCTCATGATGGGTCGGCTGCGGGAGGTCGGTGTTGAGGCGCAGGGGCGCGGTCATGACGCAGCCGCCGAACCCGACGTCGGCGAGCCACGCCTCCCCCTCCACCATCACCTTGAGGACCATGTGGGTGCGCGGGCCGGGCGGCGCATCTTCCGGGGCGCGCCACATGACGCGGGCGAGCAGCGCCTCGACCGGGAAGCCGAATGCTTGAAGCGCCCGCTTGAACAGGCCGTTCTGCTCGAAGCAGTAGCCGCCGCGGCGGCCGTGGACGAGCTTCGCCTCCACCGCCGCGGGCGCGAGATCGACGCCGCGCCCGGTGAGCACGTCGATGGCTTCGAAGGGAATGGCCGCGGGATGCAGGACATGGAGGGCGCGGAGCACGTCGAGGGTCGGCGCCCGCGGGCCGTCATAACCGATGCGTGCGCAATAGGCGTCGAGATCGAGTTGGCGGCCCAGGTCCATGATGCCTCCCTCAGGCGGGTCGAGGCGCAAGAATACGCCCGCTGCTGAACGCCCGCCAGAGGATTGACCGGGCCCTTCCCCGGTTCAGAGCGCGGGCGGCTCGATCCCGCTCAGGCGCAGCTGGTCGGCAAGCTGCCGCTTCAGCCGCTCGAGCCCCGCTTCATCCGCCGCTTCGCAGCGCGCGACCAGCACGTCCTGGGTGTTGGACGGGCGGAGAAGCCACCAGCCGTCGTCGGTGGTGACCCGCACGCCGTCCGTCGCGTCCACCTTCGCGCCCGCGGCCTTGAGCCGGGCATGGACCTCCGGCACCACGGCGAACTTGCGGTCCTCGGCGCAGGGGAAGCGGAGTTCGGGGGTATTGACCACAGCAGGCAGGCTGTCGCGAAGGGCGGTGAGGCCGCCGGGCTCCGCCGCCGCCGCGATGAGCAGGCGGAGCGCCGCATAGATCGCGTCGTCGAATCCGTAGAAGCGGTGCTTGAAGAAGATATGGCCGCTCATCTCGCCGGCAAGCGGGGCCCTGGTTTCCTGCATCTTGCTCTTGATGAGGGAATGGCCCGTCTTCCACATCAGGGGCTTGCCGCCCAGTTCCGCGATGCGGTCGAACAGCACCTTGCTCGCCTTTACGTCGGCGATCACCGTCGCCCCCGGCTCCGCCGCCAGCACCTCCCGGGCGTAGATCGCGAGAAGCTGGTCGCCCCAGACGATGCGGCCCGTGGCGTCCACCGCGCCGATGCGGTCGCCGTCGCCGTCGAAGGCGAGACCCAGGTCATAGCCGCCGCGCGCCACCTCCTCCTGAAGCTGGACGAGGTTCTCGGCAACCGTCGGGTCCGGATGATGGGCCGGGAAGGTGCCGTCGATCCGCTCGTTGATGACCTTGTGCTCGCCGGGAAGCTGCTTCACCAGCTCGCAGACCACCTCCCCGGCCGCGCCATTGCCCGGGTCCCACACCGCGCGGAGCGGCCGGCCCTTGTAATGTCCGTTCTCAATATCCTGCAGCAAGCGCTTGATGTAGGCCGCTTTCTTGGGCCGGTCCACCACCTGGCCGGCGCCGCCCGCGAAATCCCCCGCCGCGGCGATGGCACCCAGTTCCTGGATGCGCTCCCCGAACAGGGATTCCTTCCCCAGCATCATCTTGAAGCCGTTGTAGTCGGGCGGGTTGTGGGACCCCGTGATCATGATCCCGCCGTCGGCGTCGTCGTCGAAGACCGAGAAATAGAGCATGGGGGTGGGCCCGCGCCCGCTCCGCTCCACGGTGACGCCCGTCGCGACGAGGCCCGCGACCAGCTCCCGCTCAAGCTCGGGCGAGCTCAGGCGGCCGTCATAGCCCACCTTCACCCGCGGGATCACACTATCGCCGAGGCGGCGGCGCAGCATGGTGCCGTAGGCAAGGCCCAGGGCCCGCGCGTCGGCCGCCGTCAGGCTTTTGCCCACGATGCCGCGGATGTCGTATTCCCTGAGAACGGTCGGATCGAAACGATGAGCTGTCACGCTTGTCCCCTTGATGTTGCAGTGCGGACCGCGGTCGTGCCTGCGCGGCGCGCCTTGTCCCCCCTCGCCCCCAGCCTTCCTAACCTTGCCGGACTTCGGGTTGCAAGAGCGTTACCTGCCGAGAAGAACGTCCTTGGCGGCATTGATTTCCGCAGCCAGATAGTCGGAGCCGCCGCGATCGGGATGGACCCGCTGCATGAGTCGGCGATGCGCCTCGCGGATTTCCTGTTCGCTCGCCCCGGGGCGGAGGCCGAGGATCTCGTAGGCGCGCTCCCGCGTCATGTCGGCGCGGGCGCGGGCAGCGTCCGCCCGCCCTCGCCGCGCGCCGCCATTGCCGGCATCGCTCCGCCCCGTCCAGCGGGGGGACGCGAGAAAGCTTAATCCCCCCATGACGAGGGGCACGGCCAGGGCGGGACGGCCGAGCAGCAAGGCGATGACGCCGACGAGGATGAAGATGGCGCAGCCGCCGATGCGCAGCCGCCGGGCCAGCGCCGCCGTCTCCGCCGTCGCGATCCAGCGGATGACGGCGAGGAAGGCCGCAAGGAGCAGCAGGCCGAGCGCGATCCAGATGACCACCCGTTCCGCCCCCGAAGCCCGTCAGCCCGCGAGGGCGTGGCTCTGGCCGCGCACCTCCGCCGCCGCCAGATTGAGACCTTCCACCAGCCGCCGCAGCTCCTGCCGCGCCGCCACATGGCTCATGGTCATCTCGCGCTTGATGTCCGGATTGTCGAAGTCATGGAGGGTGAGCCCCTGCAGGAACAGCTCGCGATAGATCACGCGCTCGCTGAGCCCCGGCAGGCTGCGGAAGCCGATTCGCTTCTCGAGCTCCTCGAGGGCCTCGCCCACCCGGCGCTTGTTGTGGGCATCGAGGTTCGACATGCGATTCCGCATCACCACCCAGTCGATGGTGCCGCGGGAGCGGAGCGCCTTCACCTTGCGGCTTTCCCAGACGAGCTCGCTGTAATGGCTCGGCCGCACCACGCGGTAGGTTTCGGGATCGACCCGGGCGAGGACGTCGAGATCGACGAAGCTGTCGTTGAGCGGCGTCAGCAGGATGTCCGCATAGGTATGGGCGATGCGGGACAGGTAGCTGTCGCTCCCCGGGCAGTCGATGACCACGAAGTCGTTGTTCGCCGCAAGGTCGGTCAGGGACTGCATGAGCCGGTTGGTCTCGTCCTCGCGCTGCGCCTCGACGGTATCAAGATTGGAGCGCGGCACCACGTGATGGCTCGACATGGGGAGCCGGACCCCGTGGGTCTCGCAATACTTGCGGCGATTCTCCAGATAGCGGCTGAGCGAGCCCTGCCGGGAATCGACGTCGATGCTGCCCACGCTGTAGCCGTCGGTCAGCAGCCCCACGATCACATGCATGGCGGTGGTGGATTTTCCGGAACCGCCCTTCTCGTTGCCAAGCACGATCACCCGGGCTGAATTGGGGGCCAAGGGCTGGCCCACGGATGGCATGGTCATGTTCAACTTTCCCCAACCAGAGACATCGAGACGCCGCTCACCAACCCAGGGCGCCTCACATCAACAAGCGAAGTCTTAATGGGTTTGGCAGGCGAGATACAACGATTATACTTGAAGGGTAAATTTTTAGCCCCCGCCGCCAAGGAACGGTCGCGGAACCGCGGCGCGGCCGGGGCAGGATCGGGCAGGATTCCCGTGCGTCCCCAGGATCCCAAGCACGCGTCGTCGGACCGCCTGCGCCGCGCAAGCCGCGCGGGCATCCTGGTGCTGGCGCTCGTCGCGACCGGCGGGCTGATCGCCCTTGCGAGCCAGCAGGGGGATGAGACGGCGGACTCTGTTTCGGCGGACGGCGCGGTATCCGGCGCCCTCTACAAGGCGCTCGGCTTCCGGCTGGACGAGTTTGCGGACGGCGGCGGCACGGTGCCGCGCATCTTCCTTCCCGCCTTTCCCGACCACATGACGGAGCTTCCAAGCGGGCCGGAGCGCAAGGCCGTATTCCTCGCCACCATGCTGCCCCATGTCCTCAAGGTGAACGAGGTCATCGCCGCCGACCGCAACCGCCTGCTTGATCTCAAGGCCAAGTTCGCCCGCGGCGGCAAGCCCACGCCCGGGGAAACCGCCTGGCTCGATGCCATCGCAAGCCATTACGGGCTTGCGGACGCGAAGATGCCTCGCGACATGGATCGGCTTCTCCTGCGGGTGCAGGTGATCCCCCCGTCCCTTGCGCTCACACAGGCGGCCATCGAAAGCGGCTGGGGCGGATCGCGCTTCGCGACGGAAGGCAACGCCGCCTTCGGGCAAAGGACCTGGGACGGCGACGGCATCATCCCGGCGCGGCGGCGGCCGGGGGCGACCCATCGCGTGCGCGACTTCGATCACCTGTTCGAAAGCGTTGCGAGCTACATGCACAATCTCAACACCCACCCGGCCTATGAGGAGATGCGGCGGGCGCGGGCGGCGCTGGTCGCGGCGGGGAAGCCGCTCACCGGCGCGGCGCTCGCCCCGGCGCTCGAGAACTATTCCGAACGGCGCGCGGCCTACGTGGCGGACGTGTTGCAGATCATGACGGAGAACCGGCTGGGCCGCGCCGACAGCTTGAGCCTTGCCTATGCCGCCCGCTGATAGCCCCTTGTCCCCCCTCGGGCGACTATGGGATAACCGGCGCGCATGACAAACAGATCGAGTCGCGCCATGACAAATTCCCTCGCCATCGTCCGCACCGTCGCCGACCTCCGCGCCCGCGTCGCCGAATGGCGGCGGCAGGGGCAGAAGGTGGCTCTCGTCCCCACCATGGGCGCGCTTCACGAGGGGCATCTGTCGCTGGTGCGCGCCGCCCAGAAACTGGCCGACCGGGTGGTGGTGAGCATCTTCGTGAACCCCAGGCAGTTCGGCGCCAACGAGGATTTCGGCCGCTATCCGCGGCAGGAGGCCGAGGACGCCGAAAAGCTCGCGAATGTCGCCGCCGATCTCCTGTTCGCGCCTGACGTCACGGAGATGTATCCCGAAGGCTTCGCCACCAACGTCTCGGTTGGAGGCGTGACCGAAGGCCTGTGCGGCGCGGCCCGGCCCGGCCATTTCGACGGGGTCGCGACCGTCGTCACCAAGCTTCTCCTGCAATGCCTGCCGGATGTGGCGGTGTTCGGCGAGAAGGACTACCAGCAGCTTCTCACCATCAAGCGGGTGGCGCGGGATCTCGATATTCCGGTGGCGATCCTGGGCGCGCCCACCATGCGCGAGGCGGACGGCCTCGCCATGTCGAGCCGCAACGCCTATCTCTCGCCGGAGGAGCGGCGCATCGCGGCGCGTCTGCCCGCGATCCTGCGCGAGCTCGTCGCGGCGGCGGAGCGGGGGGACGAGCTTTCAGCCCTCTGCGCCCGGGGGATTGCGGAGCTGAAGGCGGCGGGCTTCGCCTCCGTCGACTATCTCGAATTCCGGGATGCGGAGACCCTCGCGCCCGTGAGCCGCATCGAGCGCCCGGCGCGCATTCTGGTGGCGGCGCGGCTCGGCAATACCCGGCTCATCGACAACATGCCGGTGGGCGTTCCCGCCTAAAGCAGGATCAGGGCCGCAAGACCGAGGAAGGCGAAGAAGCCGAAGACGTCGGTGAGCGTCGTCAGAAACACGCCGCTCGCCACCGCCGGGTCGATCCCCAGGCGGTGCAGCACCAGCGGGATGAAGACCCCGAAAAATCCCGCAACCAGCATGTTGAAGACGAGGGCGGAGCCGAGCACGATCCCGAGCACGGGATTTTCGAACCAGAAGCCCGCAAGCGCGCCCACGAAGACTGCCAGCACCACCCCGTTCCAGAAATTGACCGATACCTCGCGCCTGAAGGTGCGCCGGGTATTGGCCGGATTGAATTCGCGGGTGGCCAGCGCGCGGACCGTGACCGTCATGGTCTGGGTCCCCGCATTGCCGCCCATGGAGGCGACGATGGGCATGAGGACCGCAAGGGCCACCAGCTTCTCGATGCTGGCATCGAACAGGGAAATCACCGTCGCCGCCACGACAGCCGTCCCCAGATTCACCATGAGCCAGGGCAGACGGCGGCGCAGGATGCCGAACAGGGTGTCGTGGGAATCGTCCTGGGTCACCCCACCGAGGCGGAGGATGTCCTCTTCCGCCTCCTCCTGGATGACGTCCACCACGTCGTCCACCGTGATGACGCCGACAAGCCGGCCCTGACGGTCGGTCACCGCGGCGGACAGCAGGTTGTACTGGCGGAAGAGATAGGCCACTTCCTCCTGGTCGGTGTCGGCGGCAATGACCCGCTGATCCTCCTCCATGAGGGTTTCCATGAGGACGTCGCGCTTGGCCCGCAGCACGCGGTTGAGGGGCACCGTGCCCACGGGGTGATAGCGCGGATCGACGATGAAGATTTCATGGAACTCGTCGGGCAGATCCTCGGTCTCGCGCAGGAAATCGAGGGTCTGGCCCACGTTCCAGAATTGCGGCACGGCCACCAGTTCCCGCCGCATGAGGCGGCCGGCGCTGTCTTCGGGGTAGGCCAGGCCCTCTTCGAGCGGGATGCGGTCCTCGTCCGGAATGACGTCCAGCACCTGCTGGCGCCGCTCGCTGTCGAGGTCCTCGAGAATGTAGACCGCGTCGTCGGAATCGAGCTGGGAAACGGCGGCGGCCAGCTCCTCGGGCTTCAGGAGCTCGACGATCTCGAGCATCAGGCTCTCGTCGAGCTCGCTCAGGACCTGCGGGTCGAGCTCCGACCCCAAGGCCGCGATCAGCGCCGGGCGCTCGTCGGGCTCCAGAAAGGCGATGAGGTCGGCGGTATCCGCCGCATGGAGCGGTTCCACAAGAGCGCGCACGGCCACCTGGTCGCCGTTCTCCAGCGCCTCGCGGATCGCCTTCAGAAAGGTGGGACCGACCGGCCCCTCCTCATCCTTCTCAGCGGCCGGGGGCTCGTCCGCCGCGGGCTGTGGCGGCGTCACCGGCGGAACGGCACGGCCGGCGGCATCTTTCGGCTCGTCATGTTCCTCGATCGACGTCACGCCAATTTTTCCCTTTGACGATTACAATTTGCGTTTCGTGCAAGCTGTATCGTCTCCATGAGCTGCAACGTCAAGCCCATGCGACGCGGTTCCTTGGAAGACCCCCTTGTGGCGGCTTGACTTAATTGGTCGATCGACTAACTATTGCGCGACTTCAACTGCAAGCGGAACGAGCGTCTTGGATATCAAGGATCTGGCTCCCGGCACCGCCGTCCACGAGAAGGGCAAGCGGCGCGTGCAGGAAATCCTGCAGGTTGCGACGGAAGTCCTCGCCTATGAGGGCTACAGCAACTTCACCATGCGCGGCATCGCCGACCGGCTCGGGATCAAGCTGCGCAACGTGCAGTACTATTTCAAAACCAAGGAAAACCTGTTTCAGGCGGTGATCGACCAGCGCCTGAAGCGCGACATCGAGACGGCGCAGCAGGTGGTGAACCGGGAGGGGCTGACGGACGAGGAACGCTTCCTCGCCTTCGTGGACCTGAGCCTTGAGGAAAACACCACGCCCTTCTTCCGCGGCCTGCAGTTCGAGCTCTGGGCGCTTGCCAACCACGACGCCTTCGCCGCCCAGTGCCGCGACCGCATGACCATGGCCTACAGCAACTTCATCTACGAGCTCATCAAGCCCCTCACCGCCGGTCAGTCGGACAAGGTGCGCAAGGAGAAGTCGGTGATCCTCCTTGCCATGCTGCAGGGCTTCCCGCTGATCGAGGGGTCCGACGTCAACATCGAGTTCAATCTCGGCAACGTCCGCGAGCTGTTCCGCGATCAGGCCATCCGCTTCGTGAAGACGAAGTACTAGTCCGCCCGCCGCAGCCGGTCGAGCAGCAGATAGCAGCCGAGCGCCGCGAGGGAACAGGCGGCGGAGAAGGCGAGCATCATGTCGTATCCCTCGGCTGCGATGAGCCGTCCCGAGATCGCGGGGCCGACGACGGCGCCCAAAGACAGGCAGGTCGCGGACAGCACCACGAGCCGCCCTTCCCGGTCCACCTTGGCGGTGAGGCCGAAGGTATAGGCCAGCGTGAAATTGACGCTGAACAGGAACAGGAAGCTTCCCGCCGCATAGCCCACGGGCCCCGTGAACCAGGACAGGAACCACAGGCCCGCGAGATTGACCAGGATCACGCCGATCATGGGAACGCGCGGGCCGAGCCGCTCGCCGAGCGCCGCAGCGACGAAGCCCCCCGCCCCGCAGATGAGGAAGCCGACGGAGAGGACGAGCCCCACCACGTCGCCGTCGAGCCCCCGATCCTGGGCGATGAGCTCAAGGAACGCCCAGCTGGATGCGATCCCCATGAAGAACAGGAGGCTCGATGCGAGGCCGAGCGCCGGAAGCATGAGCCAGCGGCGCGATCCGCCCTCCCCCGCTGCGGCGGGGGATTTCACCCCGGCCGACGGCAGGTTGAAGAAGAAGGCGCCGAGGACAAGGATCACCAGCGCCATGGCGAGCGCGACGCCCGCGAAGCCGTAGCGCGGCAGCACATAGGCGGGAAGCAGGAAGAGAAGGAGCGCGCCGGGCAGCGTCTCGAGCCCGAGCTTGAGGCCGAAGGCGCGGTCGGGATTGTCGCTGTCGCCGAGGATGGCCAAGGTCAGGGCATAAAGCCCGCCCATGGCGAGCCCCACCACTACCATCAGCGCGGCAAGGGCGGCAAAGCCCGTCGCCGCCGCCATCACGGCGAGCCCCGCGGCGGCCATGGCGACGCCGAGCGCCGCAAGAAGACGCCAGCCGAAGCGCCGCACCCAGAAGGCGGCGGTGATGGAAGCGATGGTGAAGCCCAGATTGAACAGCGCCACCATGTCGCCGAGGCGCGCCTCGTCATAGCCGAAACTGCGGGAAAGCCCGCCGACGAACACCGGCATCACGTTGAACATCAGCGCGCCGCAGCCGGAGATCAATCCGGCGGCGATATAGACCGACACCCGATCGACGGGATTTCCTGCAGTTCTTGCGATCATGGACTGCCCCCCAAGCAGTTGGCCTTGTCAGTGCTTCTTCACCAGGTGATGCCCATAGGCGGCATCCCCGGTCAGGATCACGGGCGGGCGCGTCTTCTTGACGAGCTTGCCGTTCTCCACATCGAAATACTCGGTCTTGACCTCCTCCAGCGCGTCGCGGTTCTCCTCGCGGTCGACGCCATAGACGTCGCCCTTGGGGCCGACCTTCTTCGCAAGCACGGCGTTGATCCGCTCGTTGTCCTCGGCGTCCAGCCGGAAGGAGAAGACGCGCAGATTGTCGGCGAGATGCTTGGCGTCGCGGGCGCCGATATTGATGGTGCCCACCTGCTTCTGGTCCAGCATGTAGCGGCTCGCCACATTGGCGATGCTGACCTTGTGCTTCTTGGCGACGGAATCGAGGGCCCGGAGCAGTTCCTGGAACAGGTCCCAGCCGCCCATGTCGCAGACGATGCGGTAATACTTGTCGAGCGAGACGTTCTCGAGATAGGGGCCGCCCGGGTCCGCAATGCCGAGCCATTTCTCGCTGATGAGCCCGCCGCCGAGCACGCCGTAGCACAGAAGGTAGCAGTCGTACTGGGCGCAGAGATCCACCATGCCGTTGAGCGGGCGGCTGTCGAGCAGGGAATACTGCACCGTATGGGCGACGATCTCGATCCCCGCCTCGAAGAATTGCCGCATGTGGGGCACATCGAAATTGGTCGCGCCGAGGTGATGGATCTTCCCCTCCTGCTGCAGCTCCTTGAGCCAGATCGCCATGTCGAGGCAGCCGGGGATATTGTAATCCCACCAGTGCATCTGGACGAGATCGAGCCGCTCCTGCCTGAGCCGCCTGAGGGAGCGGTCGACGACCGCGACCACGTCCTTCTTGGACTGGTTGCGCACGCCCTCCTCGTCGAGGAAATAGGGCACATAGGTCGTCAGCACCTTGATGCGGTCGGCGGCCTCGGCGCCGCGGCTGTTGCGGTAATATTCGCGGAACCTGCCGATCCGCTCCTCGACGCCCGCATAGATGTCGCCGCAGACGAAGGTGGTGATTCCGGCGTCGGCGAAAAGCGCCATGTGATCATTCACCTCGTCCTGGCTGAACCTGCGGCCGCTGTGATCGTCCGCGAGCTGCCAGTTGCCCTTGGCCACCCGGGACAGCTCGAAGTCCGGCCTGATCTTGATGGTTTCCACTGTCATCTCCTTCACCCTTGTCCGTTGTCGTCATGGAGCGGCACCGCCGAATTGTCCGCGTGCGAGAACCAGCGCTTCTCGCCGCGCTGGATGAGGAAGCGCCCGCCGCAATGGGGATCGGGGCAGGCGATCACCGCGTCGGTGTTCATCCAGTCGTTCTCGTGAAGCTCGCGCTGCTTGGCGGGCAGAAGCGGCAGGATCGCCGCCAGCGAATACATGGGAAAGCGGACGCCCGGCCCGAATTCGATCAGGTCGTCGTCGGTGACCGTGAAATAGTCGCCCGGAAAATGGCGGCAGACCATGCGCTTGCCCTCGGCGGGCTCGAGCACCGTCACCTTGAGGTCGTAGAGGGGATATTTGTCGTCCTTCATCGGAAGCTCCCTTGTCTGCGGCAGACGCCTTCTCAGGCGGAGAAGCGCGCCACCACGTTCTGCGTCACCTTCGACACGGCGTTGTCCCCGTCGTCGTCGAACAGCGCCGTGGTCCACGAGACGGAACCCGCGGCGAAGACCGAGCCGCGCATGGGCGTCTCGATCAGGATGATGTCCGACCGGTTCTCCGCGGGCATGCCGGTCCAGCGGCTGTCGTTGATGGTGTATTCGGTCGCGACCTCGTCAAAATGGGCGGAAGCGAGCAGCACGGTTTCCGCGGGGCTTCCCATGGCGAAATCCATGCGGTCGTATTCGAAGCCCGCGGGACGGCCGAGAAGGTCGCTTCTGGCGCTCACGATCTCGCCCTCGATCCCCTCGAACACCCAGGCGTATTTCGGATCGAAGCTTTCCTTCGTGCGCCTGTAGTCCTTGCCCTCGCCGAAGGTGACGGAGGCGGTGCCGACGCCGAACAGGCGCTGCGGCGCGCGGTTGCGCACCGCCCACAGGCCGCCGGGCTCGCCCGTCGCCGCGTGATAGTCCTCGCCCGGCGACGACTTCCAGTGCAGGCCGCCCGAATGGCCGCGGCGGAGCTCGAACACATGGGGCGAGTCCTTGTAGATGGTCCCCACGCAATGGAAGCCGTTGCCGCCCACATACATGAAATTGCCGCCGCGATTCACGAACTGGTCGATGCCGTCCAGGATCTCGCCGCTCACATATTCGGGGTGGCTCCCGGAGATCACGAGCCGGTAGGGCTTCAGAAGATCCGCGCCCTCGGCATGGAGGTCATGGTCCGTCACCACGTCGAAGGCATGTCCCCGCGCCCGCAGCCAGTCGAGGATGTACATGTCGCCGCTCAGCTGATGCGGCCCGCGGATATAGGGATGGACGTAATCGGCGCGCAGGTTCACGACGGGCCGGAGCCAGGACGAATGGACGCAGCCGGTCGCGTCCTTGTGCCGGTCGTAGCAGCTCAGCATGCCGACCTCGTGCACCCATTTCTCGCCCGGCGACAGGATCTCGTCGAGCGTGCCGCCGGTCACCTCCTTGATGTCGGGGGCGGACCACCAATGCTGCTCGTTGGCGTAGGCGAGATAGCTGAAGGTGGGCGCGAGGAAGGCGATCCTGTTGCCCCTGTCGCCCCGCGGCCGGACGATGAAGGGAATATGGTCGCGCCCCGCTTCCGACGTGATCTCCACCGCGTAGATGTCGCTCGGAAGATCATCGGGCACGGTCCAGGTGAAGGCTGGCTCCCATCGCGCGTCGGTCATGTCGTCCTGATGGAAGGCGATCGCGTCGTATTCGAGGGGCGACAGGCGATGGTCGAGCACCCGCCCCGTCCAGCGCGGCCCGGTGACCGCGCGGCGCGGATGATTGACGAGGGTGATGTGCCGCCCGTAGGGCCCGCGATCGGTGAGCACGTTCGTGTGAAATCCCGCGGCGGCATCCCAGCGCGCAAGAATGCCGCGGCGCGCCGCGCGGATTTCGGGCCCGGTGAGCTTGGCGTCTATGCAGCCCACGGTCTTGCCGCCGTCCCACCAGCCGGAGAGACGGAAGGATGCGGGGTCAACGGCGGGCCTTTGCCCGAGCGCGCCGCGCACCACCTCGCCCGCCGCAACGCCGCTTGCCGCGCTGACAGAGAGGACGGCATCACTCCCCGCGATCTCGAGCCGCACTTCGTACCAGCGGTTGCGCTCCAGCACCTTCGGCGCCACAAGCTCCGTCCCGCCGCAGCGGAACGTCACGCGGCCCGCATCGTTCAGGAACAGGCCGAAGCGTTCGCCCCAGGTGAGGATCCCGGCGGTGCGGCCCGGCGCATTGGTCGCCATGATGTGGAACGCGATCTGCGCGTCATCCGGAAGTTCGAAGCCGCCCGGAACCACGCCGTAGCTTCCCATCTCGATATCCTGCAGCCGGCCGGGATAGGATCCCGCGAAATCCGCCTGCCGCGTCTCGAACAGCGACTGCTTGCGGGCGAGGCGCACGAGCCGCGCCTCGAACCGGTCGGCGACGCTGCTCACATGGAAGGTGATCTCCTCCCCCGGAGACACGGACAGGCGATCGGCATATCCGGTGATGGGCAAATGCTTCATCTGTGACCTCCCAGTCTGCTCATGGTCATCGCTCCCAGTCCCGCTCCAGCCGCGGCGCGGCGAACAGGAAAAGAATGGCCCCCGCCACATAGAATGCGGCGGCGGCGAGGATCGCGTAGCGCAGGGCGTCGGCGCCGAACCGCGCCTCGAAATAGTCGGACCCGAAGCCGATCAGCACCGTGCCGATGCCGAGCCCCACGATATTGGTGATGAGCAGCAGCATGGCGGAGGCGGTCGCGCGCATCTGCGGCTTCACCACCTGCTGGATCGCGGCGATCACCGGCCCGACCCAGGCAAGGCCGAGCGCGATCGGAATGATCATGACCACGAACATCAGGATGAAGCTGGACGCCAGCACCCCGAAGCCGTAGAGCGGCACGGTGAGGATGAAGGCCGCCGCCGGAATGCTCGCATAGCTCGACTTGCGCTTCTGTCCGATGCGGTCGGCCACATGGCCGCCGAGCCAGATCCCCGGAATGCCGCCGATGAGCAGCAGCGCGCCGAAGGCGAGCGACGCATCGAGAAGGCTCAACCCATGGCTCCGCACGAAGAAGGACGGCAGCCAGAAGAAGAGGCCGTAGGCCACCATGGTGGCGCAGGCGGCGCCGAGGGACAGAAGCCAGAAGCTCGGCTTGGCCGCGAGAAGGCGCATGGTGTCGCGGAACGACGCCGCCTCGGTCTTCACCGTGTCGTAGCGGCCGCGTTCGGGCTCGCGCACCACCAGGCGGAAGACGGGGGCGAGCAGGATGCCGAGAAGCCCCACGATCATGAAGGCCGTGCGCCAGTCGATCTCGCTGGCGATGGTGCCGCCGACCATGACGCCCAGCGCGCTGCCCACGGGGATCGAGAAGGAATAGGCGCCGAGCGCCCGCGCCCGCTGGTGCGGCGGGAAATAGTCGCTGATGAGGGAATAGGTGGCGGGGCCGCCCCCCGCCTCGCCGATCCCGACGCCGATCCGCGCCGCGAAGAGATGCCAGAAGGAATGGGCGAGACCGCAGAGAGCGGTCATGGCGCTCCACAGGCAGAGGCAGATGGTGATGATCCAGGACCGGCTGAAGCGGTCCGACAAAGTGGCGATGGGGATGCCGAGGCTTGCGTAGAAGAGCGCGAAGGCGAGCCCGCCCATGAGGCCGAGCTCGGTATCCGTCAGGCCGAGCTCCGCCTTGATGGGCACGGCGAGCACGCCGACGATCTGCCGGTCCACGAAATTGAGGATCCCGACGATCAGCAGCAGGATCATGACCCCGGTCCGCTTGTCGTCGGGCGCGGCCGCCCTTGCCGTCACTGCTTGCTCCAAGACATGCCCCCTTCCCTCGCTTGGGCCTTGGGGGCGATCCCGCGAAGGGACCGCCCTGAGGCCGATCTCAGAACTGGAAGCGCAGACGCGCAAACCATTCCCGCGGACGGGACACCACCGCCTGACTGTAGCCGCCGCCGTCGCTGAACCGGCCGCTGACGATGTAAAGCGTGTTGGTGAGGTTGGTGACCCCCGCCTGCACCGCCCAGGCGTCGTCCGGCGAGAACCAGGAGAAGCTCAGATTCACCAGGTCATAACCCTTCTGATAGAGCGAGGGTTCGTTGGTGAATTCCTTGAACTGGCCGCTGCGGTAGCTGTAATCGCCGCGCGCCTCGAACCGGCCGGCGTCGCCCTCATAAAGGGTGAGGGTCGCGCCGATATTGGCGGTCCATTCGGGCGTGTTGGCGAAGGAGATCGATTCCGCGTTCGGGTAATTGTCCAGCACCACGGGCGCGAAGCTGTCGTATTCCGCGTCCACATAGCCGAGGGTGCCGTCAAGCCGCAGCCACCGCGTGGCGACGAAGGAGCTTTCCGCCTCGATCCCCTTGATGGTCGCCGTCCCGGCGTTGAGCAACGTCGGCACGAAGCGGCCGAGCGCGCCGCCGCCCGGATCGATGTTCACGGTGATCTGGATGTCGTCGTAGTCCGTATAGAAGCCCGCGATGTTGAAGCGCAGGCGATTGTCCAGAAGCTCGGTCTTGACGCCCACCTCATAGGTGACCGCCTTCTCGGGCCCCGCATAGCCGATGATGTCGTCGGGATCGAGATTGCCGGGATTGATGGGCGGGAAGTAGCGCATGGCGAAGCCGCCGCCCTTGAAGCCCTTGGACACGGTCGCATAGCCCACCACGTCCGGCGCGAAGCGGTAGGAGGCGGAGGCCTGCCAGGTCACCGAATTGCTCTTCCGCGTGTACCAGCCCGCGGGGAAGATGGGCGTGCCCGGCGCGCCGAAGATGCCGTCGAAGATGTTGACGAAGCCGGGAATGGGCGTGTCCGACCGCGTTTCATAGCCGAGAAGGCGCTGCAGCTCCGGATTGAAGCGGCGCTTGATGCGGGTGTAGCGCAGGCCGCCGGTGAGCGACAGGGCGTCGGTCACATCATAGGTCAGCTGTCCGTAGGCGGCCATGTCGCGGTCCTTGATCTCGCCGCCCGACATGAACTGGAAGTGGGACAGCGACACGTCGAATTCCTGCCGCCCGCGGTCGCGCTGGTAATAGAGGCCCGCGGTGTAATGCAGGCTGTTGCCGAGGATGCTGCCCGTCGCCTGCAGTTCCTGGCTCAGCTGCTCGTAATTGATGTCCTGTCCGAGATGGTCGAGGGCGTAGGGATTGCCCTGCATCTGCTGGGCGATATCCACCTCGACGTCGCGGAATGCGGTGATGGAGCGGATCTGATGGTCGCCCAATGTCCAGACGAGATTGAGCGACGCGCCCCAGATGTCGGCGTTCGACCGGTTGGCGCCGCTGTTGGTGTTCTCGAGATCCTTGAGTTCCCGCGTATAGCCCGAATTCATGCAGAACGGGTTGGAGAAGCGCGACGGACCGGCGTCCGGCAGACAGACGCCGCCCGGCACGCCCGCGTTATGCCCGGCGGCCGAATTGATCTCGTACTGCGCCACATGGATATGGCCCGGCGACTCCTCGCGAATGCGGGTGCCGTCGAGGGAGACGGTGGCAAGGAGATTTTCCGCAAGATCGAATTCGGAGACGAAGCGGCCGAACTGGCGGTCGATGCTTCCCTGGCGCGCGCCGGTATCGACGCCGTCATAGGTGACGCGCTTCACATGGCCGTCGCGCTTGAAGCTCGCCCCCGACAGGCGGACGCGAATTCCTTCCGTGATGGGCCCCGATATGGCGCCGCGGAAATCGAGACGGTCATAGCGCCCGGTGGTCGCCTCCGCATAGCCCGTAAGCTCGTTCGTCGGGCGCTGGGATATGAGCTGGATGGCGCCGGCGATGGTGTTCTTGCCGAAGAGCGTCCCCTGGGGACCGCGCAAGACCTCGATCCGCTCCACGTCCACGGCATCGATGAGCGATCCCACCGAGCGCCCCACATAGACGCCGTCGAGATAGACGCCGACCGCGGGCTCCACCGTCAGCACGTAGTCGGTCTGGCCGATGCCGCGGATGGCGATCTGGCTCGATGCGCCGCCGCCGGATTCGCTTGCCACCGAGTCGAACTGCACGTTGGGGACGAAATGGGTGACGTCCGCCACCGTCTGGATGCCGCGTTCCACCACATCCGCCGCGCTGAAGGCGGAGACGGAAACCGGCGCGTCGATCAGCCGCTCCTCCCGCCGGCGGGCGCTGACCACGATTTCCTCGAGCCCGTAGGCGGAGCGTTCCTGGGCGAGCAACATGGCGCCCCCCGCATCCAGCCCGATCAGACTGACGCCGCCCATGAGGACGGCGCATGCATGTCTCAAGCGCGACATGAGATTCCTCCCGTTTTATGGAAAGCGCGGCGCGTCGCTCACGGCTTCCCTTGCTCCTCCCAAAGCCGACACATTTCGAAACCTCCCAAGAAATGTGTCATATGACTACTTTATAACGAGGAGAAAGAATGGGTCAATAGACTAATTGACCGCGGAATAATCCGGCCAGCCCTGGCGAATATGCCATCCGGCCGAATGGGGCGGCTGCGGGGCGTCATCAGAAATTGTTGACAGAGTTTGCGAGCGGGCACAATTATACGTCACTCGACGTATTTCAAAGGATGAGTCGCGCGCCCCGCCCGATCGTTCCGCGCGTACGGGGCCCGCATGACTTCAGCGATCCGGCCACATGTGGTGACGCCCGGCCGGATCCAGTTGCTGATGCAACCCGGCACTTCCGCGCATCGGGAGTCCCGAACAACGGGAACAAGGCCATGGCCCATTCCGACCTTTCGCTCCGCGTCGTCCGATTTCTGAAAGCGGTTTTCCTTCCCGGCCTCCTTCTGGCGTCACCCGCGCCGCTCGCCGCGCAGGATTACCGGTCCTACTACACCGTGCAGCACCCCGATCAGTTCGCCGAGAAATGGCAGGCCTTCTACGAGGAAAGCGACCGAAGGACCGCCGAGGTCAGAAACAGGCTCCCCCATCACCTCGACATTCCCTA
>CAZDSS010000008.1:0-29958 GCA_964508185.1 uncultured Sphingomonadales bacterium | reverse complement strand
ACGGCGATCACGAGAAGCAGCGGCTCGACATCTATCTGCCGCGGGAGAAGGCGGCCGACGCGCCGGTCTTCATCTTCCTTCACGGCGGCGGTTTCGTCGAAGGGGATCGCGCCCATTACGGCTTTCTGGCGGAGGCCTTCGCGAAGCACGGCGTCATCACCGTCATCCCGAGCTATCGCCTGACCAGCGGCGGCTTTCATTATCCCGATCCGGCCATCGACACCCAAATGGCCATCGCCTGGGTGCACAAGAACATCGCGCAATATGGCGGCAATCCCGGCCACATCGTGGTCGGCGGCCATTCCGCGGGCGCCATGCTCGCCGCCGATGTGAGCGTCAATCTTGACTGGACGCGCGAGCGCGGCGTGGATCCCGACGCCATCAGGGGCGTCGTGGCTGTGAGCGGTCGCTACGACATCACCGCGACGGACACGGATCGCGACGCCTATGCGCCGACCGCAGAACTCAAGGCGGCGGCAAGCCCCATCCGGCACATAAAATCCGCCGCGCCCCGTTATCTCATCGCCGTCGGCGCGCCGGAAAAGCCCTATCTCAATCCATCGCAGGACTTCCATGCGGCGCTCGAAGCCAAAGGCATTCCATCGCGGCTCATGGTCCTCGAAGGCCACAGCCATCAGGGCACGGTGCGCGCCATGGGATCGGAAGATTCCGAGCTGTTCGCCGCATCTCTCGAGCTCCTTGAAGAACCCTGATCCCACGGGATCCGGATCGCCGCAACCGATTGCTCAAGAAAACGAGAATGTTTCGGGACCTCCGGAGGAGCGGAGGGCAACCCGAAGCCGACCCTGAATGCAATTGCATCCTGCTGACGGAGGATTCCCATGCGCCTGCGGTTCCAGTCCCGTTCCCGCTTCCTTTTCACGACCTGCGCCATCCTGCCCGCCCTCGCCGCTCACGGCGCTTTGGCGCAACAGATGTCGCGCGGGCTTGAAGAAATCGTCGTCACCGCCACCAAGCGCTCCGCCCAGTCCATCCAGGAAATTCCGATCTCCGTCCAGGCGGTGAGCGGCGCGGAGCTGCAGCGGCGGGGCGCCCTCGACTTCAACGACTATTACCGCCAGATCCCGAGCCTCACGGTCAACGACCAGGGTCCCGGCAACAAGCAGTACAACATACGGGGCATCAACTCGTCTGGCGCCGGCACCGTCGGCCTCTATTTCGACGAGGTCATCATCACCAACGACAACCTGTCCGGCGACGGCGGCCGTGCGCCCGACCTCAAGCTGTTCGACATGGACCGGATCGAGGTGCTGCGCGGCCCCCAGGGCACGACCTTCGGCTCGAGCTCCCTGTCCGGCACCATCCGCTGGCTTCCCAACCAGCCCGTGCTTGACGCCTGGCAGGCCGATGCGGGCGGACGGCTCGAAAAGACGAAGGAGTCCGACGGCTGGGGCTGGACGGCGGACGCCATGGTCAACATGCCCCTCGTCAGGGACAAACTGGCGGTGCGCCTTTCGGGCATCATCGTCGACAAGGCGGGCTATATCGACAACCGCTACATCAAGGACGCCAACACGGAAAAGACCGAGGCGGGACGCGCCCAGATCCTGTGGCAGGCGACGGACGAGCTCCGCATCTCGGCGCTCGCCATGAAGCAGGACATGAAGACCGGCGCCAAGGACTTCTACAACGCCGAGGATTTCTCGCTCGCGCAAAGCCCGACTCTCAACGGCGGGCCGCTTCCGACCAGATATTTCGCGGCGGACCCCGCGCGCGGCGGCTTCATCGACGACACGAAGCTCTATAACGCCAAGGTCACCTACGAGAAGGAATGGGGATCCTTCACGGTCACGAGCTCGCTGATGGACCGCTATACGGAGGACCGCAGGCCCACCTCGGCCGCCGGGGAAATCCTCTCGGGCGGGCTGCTCGCCGCGGACAGCACCGGCCGGTCGCGGCTCGAGACCACCAAGGACCGCAAGGTCTGGAGCCATGAGGCGCGGTTCGCCTCCTCCTGGAACAGCCCGTTCCAGATCCTGGTGGGCGGCTTCCTGCAGCGCGACAAGGCGGATCAGGGCACGGAATTCATCACCCTCGGCCCCAACGGGCAGAGGGGCCCCGACTCCGTCTCCCTCCTCTACAACGAGCTCTACAGCACCCGGAAGGAGAAGGCGGTGTTCGGCGAGGCGTCATGGGACATCACCCCTGCCCTGACCCTGACCGGCGGGGCGCGCTGGTTCGATTTCGACATCAAGAACCAGGGCAACGTCATCACCAACTTCATGGCCCAGCCGGGGCCCGGACTTGGCGACGAATACGGCTCGAAGGAGAACGGCGTGATCTTCAAGGGAAACCTGTCCTACAGGTTCAGCGACGACTTCCTGGCCTATGCGCAGGTGGCCGAAGGCTACCGCCCCGGCGGCGCCAACGACCAGGGCCCCGAATCGATCGTCGGCGTGCCCATTCCCGACGGCTACCAGTCCGACTCGATCATCAACTACGAGCTGGGCTTCAAGAGCTCGTGGTTCGACAACGCCCTGATCGTGAACGCCGCAGCCTTCATCATCGACTGGACCGACATCCAGATCCGCCGCCAGGCGGTCAATCCGGATACCGGCGTGCAATATGCCTACCGCAGCAACGGCGGCGCGGCGAAGGTGAAGGGCGTGGAGCTTGAGGTGACCGCCCAGCCCGTCGCGGAGCTGCGGATCGGCGGCAATTTCGCCTACACGGACTCGAAGCTGACCGAGGACCTGCCGATCCTGACCGACGGCCAGCGGGGCGACCGCATCCCCTATATCCCCAAGGTGACGGCGGGGGTGAACGCCCATTACGAGCGGCCCGTCGCCGACGGCATCAACGCCTTCCTCGGCGCCGACTGGTCATACACGGGCAGCAGCCGCAACCGCCTGCGCCCCACCGACCGCTATTACCGCGTCCATCAGAGCCACATGATGACGAACCTGCGCGCCGGGGTGTCAGGCGAGGACTGGTCGCTGACCCTTGCGGTCGACAACGTCTTCGATACCGATCGGACGATCTTCTACGCCTTCGACTTCCAGGGCCCGCCGCCGCCCGGCGGATTCGTGCCGGACAATCTGGTGCGCCCCTGGCCGCGGACCTTCTCGCTCAGCATCCGGAAGTCGTTCCACTGATGTAGAGATGCGCAAAAACAAAAAACGGAGGCCGTAGAACCTCCGTTTCCGAAATCGGTCATCCTTCGGGATGACCCTTGTGAGATGGTGCGGTCGAGAAGACTCGAACTTCCACGGGTTGCCCCACAGCGACCTCAACGCTGCGCGTCTACCAATTCCGCCACGACCGCGAGTGAGTTGCTAGTTACCCAATCCTGCGCGCCGGGGCAAGCCCCATTTGAAGCTTTTTTGCGATAATCCCGGCGCGCCTAGATTTCACTCGTAATATGGATGCCGCATTCGGTCTTGCCAAGACCCGCCCAGCGCCCGGCGCGGGGATCCTCGCCCGGGCGGACGGGCCGGGTGCAGGGCATGCAGCCGATGGAAAGATAACCGTCGGCGACCAGGGGATGGGGCGGCAGGTCATGGACCTTCATGTAGGCCGCGATCTCGTCCGGTCCCCAATCGGCCAGGGGATTGAGCTTGTATTTGCGCCCGCTCTTCTCGACGAGCGGGATCGACGCCCGGGTCGCCGCCTGGAAGCGCTTGCGGCCGGTGATCCAGATGTCGAACGGCTCCATGGCGCGCGCGAGCGGCCGCACCTTGCGGAGCGCACAGCAGGCGTCAACGTCCCTGGTCCAGAGCACGCCCTTCGGATCCTCCGCCGCGACCTCGGCCGGATCGGGCTCGATATTCACGATGTTGGTGAGCCCGAGCCGCGCCTTGAGCGTGTCGCGATAGGTCAGGGTCTCGCCGAACAGCTTGTGGGTATCGAGAAAGATCACGGGAAGGTTGGGGTCGATCTCCGCCACCATGTGAAGGAGCACCGCGGATTCGGCCCCGAAGGAGGAGACGAGCGCGATCTTTCCTGGGAATTCCTGCTTGATGAAGGCTTCAAGAAGGGGACGGGCCTCAAAGCCCGCATAGCGGCGCACCAGTTCCTCGAACCGCGCATCCGCCACCGCATCCATTGCCGCCATTGCTGATTCCGCCGTCATAACCATCCCTCTCTCTCGATCATTTCGTTGGTGGCGCGGGTGACTTCGGGCACATCCATCCCCGCCTCGCGCCATCGCTTCCGCGCCGCGCTCAAGACGTTCAGCCGCTCCGCCCATTCGGGCCCGAACAATTCCTCCAGCCGCTGCTTGAGCCGCCGCGCAAGGCCCGGGCTGTGCCCGCCGGTTGATACCGTCATCAGCAGGTCGCCGCGCCGGACGATGGCGGGCACATGGAAGTCGCACCATTCCGTGCGGTCCTCCACATTGACGAGGACCCGCGCCGCCCGGGCGATGCCTGCGACCCGCGCGCTCTCCTGGTCGTCAAGCCCGGCGACGAACAGCAGGAACGCCTCCGCAATCCGCGAGTCCTCGGGCCGCTCGCCCGCATAGCGCTCCGCCGCCGCCTGCCGGAGGGCGGGATCCGCTGTGAAGACCGCAAGCCGGCCGGCGCCCGATTCAACGAGGAAGTTCAGGCGTCGCATGGCCGCCCGCCCCGCGCCGTAGAGGATGATGGGTCGTGTCTCTGGGGGAAGAACAAGCGGCAACATGGATCCTGTCCTGGACGGAGAGCCGCGACGTCAGCTCTCCTCCGCTCAAAGGTAATGTCCGGCCGCTGAAAATCAATAAATTTGTGGGGATATTCTTATTTTACGATTTTTATGTGTTATTCGTAATATTCGCTGACGCTCTGGGTGATGTTGACGGCGATGCGGTCGCCGGAGATCACCACGTCCCCGAGGGCGATGAGCTTGTTGTTGGCATAGACCCGGACCGGGGTGTCGTGACTGGCATCCAGATCGATCACCGCGCCGCGCCCCATCTTGAGGAGCTGCCGGATGGGCATAACCGCGCGGCCGAGCACGACGGAAATCTCCACGCGCACATTGTTGATGGCGGTCACGGATTTGTTGGCACTCAACGGTCTCGTCCTTTCCCGGAAATGTGCTATGGAAGGTCCCATATGCGTGGTTACTTTTCCCTTAAGGCGGTTGCATGAGCGATATCGAGTGGCGCCATAGCGAAGGTCTTGTGGATTACGAGGCGGCGCTTCGGGAGATGGAGGCGCGGGTCGAGGCGATCCGCAACGGCGACGCCCCGGAGCTTCTGTGGTTCCTGGAGCATCCCCCGCTCTATACCGCGGGCACCAGCGCCAGGCCCCAGGACCTGGTGGCGCCCGGCCGCTTCCCGGTCCATTACGCCGGGCGCGGCGGCCAGTTCACCTATCACGGGCCGGGGCAAAGGGTGGTCTATACCCTCCTCGACCTCAAGAAGCGCGGGACCGACATCCGCTGCTTCGTCCACAAGCTCGAGGACTGGATCATCGCGGCGCTTGCCCGCTTCAGCGTCAAGGGCGAGCGGCGGGACGGCCGGGTCGGCGTCTGGGTGGTGCGCGGTCCGGGGCGCGAGGACAAGATCGCGGCCCTCGGCATCCGCGTGCGCAAATGGGTGAGCTTCCACGGCATCGCCATCAATGTGGAGCCGGATCTGGAGCATTACAGCGGCATCGTGCCCTGCGGCATCTCCGAGCACGGGGTGACGTCGCTCGTCGATCTCGGCCTTCCCGTCACCATGCATGATCTCGATGCGGCGCTCATCGAGACCTTCCCCGAAATATTCGAGAATTCCGCAGAATCCTGCGCGGCAACGGGCAGTTGAGCAGCGCCTGCCCAGTTGCCGCGAATTCAATAAATCTTTAAATAAATTGCACCATTGCCCGCCGCTGATCTATATTCGGTGGCAGGGATTTATCCCCTTCTCTCCTGTACTCAGTGTTCTTGCCCCCTGTTGCGTCGCTGTTGGGGCTGTAATCAGCGTCATCATTGTCACGCGTGCTGCAGGCGTATCTCCGGGCTGCGAGGGCCTGCGCGGCGCATAGCCATACGGGATCACACGATGAGGAAGACCGCTCTTGCCCTCAGCCTGGCAACCGCGTTGGGATTGATGCTGTCCGCTTGCGGCGGCTCCGACGAGACTGCGGAAGCCCCCGCCACCGAAAAGCCGCAGCAGGCGGCCGAAAAGGCGCCGGCGAAAGACAGCAAGGCGACCAAGACCGCGACGGCAAACCCCAACGACCCCAACAACCTGCCCAAGCTCAAATGTCCCGCCAAGGTCAACAAGGATCTGCCCGGCCCCGACGTCATCGGGATCAAGCTCGGCATGAGCCAGGAGCAAGCGCTCAATATCGTGCGCTGCCATACCAAGGATCAGGCCTATGTGAGCTTCCAGCCGCGCTGGCTCGAGATCCAGACCTACGGCATCCAGCTCGGCCCGCAGGCCTTCCAGGCGCAGCATGGCGACACCTCCGAATGCAGCTTCCGCAGCTTCAGCGACATGCAGAAATGCGGCGCGGGCAACCGCGTCTGGAACCATGTGGCGGAGAAGATCGTGGTGGCGACCCCCGGCCTTCCCGGCCGCGAGACGGTGGTCGGCATCTGGCGCAGCCAGAGCTTCAAGGAAGGGGAAATGCCCGCGCGCGACAGCGTGGTGGACGCCCTCGTGAAGAAATACGGGCCGTTCCAGCATCAGATCACCGGAGACCCGCGCCGTGAAGACCTGTTCTGGGGCCAGGATTCCACCGGCAACGTCCCGTCCGAGCAGAGCCCCCTGGCCCACTACTGCATCTCCGGCGGCGCCCTGCCCACGGGCGGCGCGGTGTGGCGCGAGGGCTGCGGCCTCAACATCGCCGTCCGCATCATCTTCAATCCCCAGAACCCGAACCTCGTGAAGGACATCCATCTCGGCATGATCCATCAGGAGAATCTGTGGAGCTACGCGGAAGCCATTCAGGTGGAGCTGGAGGAACTGGAACAGAAGCGGCGGCAGGAAGAGCTGAACCGCGCCCGGGACGCGGGCAGCGACATTCAGCTGTGACGGATATGGGCCCGCGGCGGAACGCCCGCCCCGGGCCGTCCTTCCTGACGCCCGATCTCCCGAAGGAATGAACGCCATGAAATCGAAAGCCACGATCGCCGCCCTTTCCGCCTTGCTCCTCGCGGGCTGCGGGGGCGAGGATGCGGCCCAGGCCGACAATGCCGGCACGAACGACACGCCCCGCGCGACCTACAGCAGCAGCCCCGCCAAGACCCAACCCTCGGAACAGCCTGCGCCCGCAAAGTCCGGAAGCGGCGGCAAGGGCGCGGAGAAGGCGGCGGAGGCCGTAGGCAGCAGGACGCTCGAATATCCTGAAGACCTGCAGATGGTCATGCTGTCCTACCGCCTGCGCGGTCAGGTCCCGCCCTTCGAGAACTGGGCGAAGGAGGCGCAGAGCCTGCGCATGACCAACGAATTCAACCGCGCCGCCGTGCTCAAGGAGGAAATGGACCGGCTGCAGGATGCCTACGACAGCACCGAGGACGTGGGCTTCATCCGCATGCGCACCCGCTCCAACTTCACGGAATATGACGGCAACCGCGGTGGCTATTACCTGACCACCTTCTCGCCCGGCACCAGCTACCAGTTCCGGGCCTACCAGGACAAGGTCGCGCTCCAGCTCGTCAATGCGAGCGCCGCCCATTTCTGGCCCATGGACGTGCAGCGCGCCCAGGAGGTGCTGCAGCGCAACCGCAACAACCGCCACGTGACCGTTGACACCACAATCGCCATCATGGGGGTGGAACGGCGGTCGAGCGGCCCCGTCCTCAAGGGCGAGCTTCTGGACTACACGATCATCTCCACGGGCTACAATTCGGAAACGGTCCTCGACGAGATCAGCCTGAAATAGCGGCGTGGAACCTGCTGCCGGGGGCGGCGGCGCTCAGCCCATGCCCATGGCGAAACGCAGGGCGCGGGCGACGAGCAGCACCGTCGCCACCCCGGCGGCCCACAGGCCGACGAACCACAGGATGCGTTTCAATCCGGCCGGCATCACTCAGTGATACCCCTCGCCCGCCCGCACCTTTCCGCGGAACACCCAATAGGCGTAGAACATGTAGCCGAGGATGAGGGGGAGCAGGACCACCGTGCCCACGAGCAGGAAGACCTGGCTCGATTCCGCAGACGCCGCCTCCCAGATGGTGATGTGGGGCGGCACGATATAGGGATAAAGACTGATCCCGAGCCCGACGAAGGACAGCGCGAAAAGCGCGAGGCCATAAAGGAAGGGCTGCGCGTCCCGCCGCTGCCGGATGCCGCGGAAGGCGAGAAAGCCGGCGACGGCCACGAGCAGCGGCACCGGCGACAGATAGAAGAGGTTCGGGAGCCTGAACCAGCGCCGGGCGATTTCCTCGTTGAGCAGCGGCGTCCACAGGCTCACCGTGACGATGGCGACGAGCACCAGGGCGAGCAGCCAGGGAAGCATGCCGTAGACCCGCTCGCGCAGCGCGCCCTCGGTCTTGAGGGCGAGCCAGCCCGCACCCAGCAGGGCGTAGCCCGCCGCAAGCGACGCGCCGGTGAACAGGCTGAAGGGCGTCAGCCAGTCGAACCAGCCGCCCGCATAGGCGCGATCCTCCACCGCGATTCCCTGAATGAAGGTGCCGAGCAGCATGCCCTGCATGAAGGCGGCGACCAATGACCCGAGGGTAAAGGCCGCGTCCCAGTAGCGCCGGTGCCCCGGATCGCGATAACGGAATTCGAAGGCGACGCCGCGGAACACGAGGGCAAGCAGCATGGCGATCAGGGGCGCGTAGAACGCCGTGAACAGAATCGAGAAGGCGACCGGAAAGACGGGCATCAGCCCGACGCCGCCGAGAATGAGCCAGGTCTCGTTGCCGTCCCAGACGGGCGCGATGCTGCTCATCATCTGGTCGCGATGGTCGCCGTTGCGGATGAAGGGAAACAGGATCCCGATGCCGAGATCGAAGCCGTCCATCACCACATACATGAAGACGGCGACCAGCAGGATCACCGCCCAGACGAGAGGAAGATCGATGGTCATGGCCGCGTCTCCTTGTCCGCGATGAGGGCCGGGGCGGGCGTCACACCCGCGGCCCGGTCCGGAATGTGCGGCGGCCCCGCCTGAATCTGGTCGGGCGAGCCGGCCATGAGGCGGAGGAGATAGAGAATCCCGACGCCGAACACCACGATATAGACCGCCGCGAAGGCCGCGAGGGAGCTTCCGACCCCCACCGCCGCGATGGGCGACACGCCCTCGCTGGTGCGCAAGAGACCATGAACGAGCCAGGGCTGCCGGCCCACTTCGGTGGTGAACCAGCCCGCGATCACCGCAACGAAGCCCGCGGGCCCCATGGCGACGGCCCAGCGCAGGAAGCGGTCGCTGGTGAACAGGCGCTTCTTGTGCCTGAGCCACAGGGCCGTCGCCCCGAGAGCGATCATGAGAACGCCGAGCCCCACCATGATGCGGAAGGACCAGAAGACGACCGTCGAATTGGGCCGCTCCTCCGGCGGCCATTCCTTGAGGCCGCGGACCTCGCCGTCGAGATCGTGGGTGAGAACAAGGCTTCCCATCCTGGGCAGGCCCACGGCGAAGCGGGTTTCTTCCCGCTCCATGTCCGGCCAGCCGAAGAGATAGAGGGGCACGCCCCGCCCCGTCTCCCAATGGCCTTCGAGGGCAGCGATCTTGGCGGGCTGATGCTTGAGCGTGTTGAGGCCGTGGAAATCGCCGACCACCGCCTGGATGGGCGCGCCGATCACCACGATCCAGAGGCCCATGGACAGCATGATGCGGGCGGCTTCACTGGTCTTGTCCCGCAGGAGATGCCAGGCGCCCACCGCCGCCACGACGAGCGCGGTCGTGAGATACGCGGCCAGCACCATATGGACGAGGCGCAAGGGGAAGGACGGATTGAAGATCACCGCCCACCAGTCCGCGACCTCGAAACGGCCGTCGTTCAGGACATAGCCCGCTGGCGTGTGCATCCAGCTGTTGGCGGACAGGATCCAGAAGGCCGAAAGCAAGGTGCCGATGGCGACGAGAGTGGTCGCAAGGAAATGCAGCCCCCGCCCCACCCGGTTCATGCCGAACAGCATGATGCCGAGGAAGCCCGCTTCCAGAAAGAAGGCGGTCAGCACCTCGTAGCCGAGGAGCGGGCCGATCACCGCCCCGGCGCGTTCGGAGAATGGCCCCCAGTTGGTGCCGAACTGGTAGCTCATGACGATGCCGGAGACGACGCCCATCCCGAAGGATATGGCGAAGATCCGCAGCCAGTACTTGTAAAGGCGAAGATAAACCTCCCGGCCCCGCCACAGCCACAGGCCCTCGAGCACCATGAGGAAGCTCGCAAGACCGATGGTGAAGGCCGGGAAGATGATGTGGAACGCCACGGTGAAGGCGAACTGGGCGCGCGCCAGGAAGACAGCGTCGAACAGATCCATTTGGCAGCCCTCCTTCAGAAAGGAAGCCGGAAACTTACCTTTCTGCCCAACGGGTGAAGCTCGATATAGGTGCCAACGCGCCGCCAACCCGTCTTTTCGCTGACCCGGATGGACGGTCCGTTGCTGTGCCAGATACGGCTGTAGAGGCGCCGGAAGCCCCGTTCCGCCATGGCTTCGGCGGTATGGAGCTTGAGCAGCGCGGCATAGCCCCGGCCGCGATATTGCGGCCGGGTATAAAGCTCAACGGATTTGGCGCCGCCGGGACCGAGAGGCCAGCTGTTGCGCCGCCTGCGATAGCGTTCGCCCCACCAGTACCACTGGATGGCGGCGAGCTCCCCGTCCGCATAGAGGCCGAAGCCCTGGGCCTCGGCCCCGCCATACCAGGCGCGGGCGCGGAGTTCGGGATCGTCGGAAGCTTCGAGAACGGGGGAATCGATCGGGCGAATCTCCACCCCGGGCGGGAGCGGCGCCACGGCCTGGGGCAGATCCACGGCAAAGATGCGATAGATGCCGTAGTCGCCCACCAGCGACCGCACCAGCCCTTTGAGGAGTGCCTTGGCCATCTGTATTCCCGCGCGCCGCCAATACGCGCGGCGCAGAACCTTGGGCGGCCGTTACGGCCCCGTCAGAGATATATGATGATACTCTTCAACGGAGCGTCGCAGGTCAAGATGTCCACGCGCTTGTGCCGGATTTTCCAGTCGTTCCCCTGGCGGACGAGATCATGGGTATAGCGCCCGGCATAGAGCGTCTGCTCGCCGCGGTAATACATGGCCACATGGAAGTTGGACGTGACCCTGGCCTCCCCCGTCGCCGCGTCAAAGGACTGCAGCCGCACATTGCCGATGATATGGGTCGAGCGCACGGGATGGGCCATGGAGGCCGCATATTCATGGCCGAAATTGATGCGGCGGATCTCCATGAGCAGGCGATCGTCGTAGAACAGCGAGATATGCGTGAAGGGATCGGTCTGTTCGGGGCTTGCGGGCATCCAGTAGCTCGCATCCTCCGTATAAAGCTCGATCCAGCCGTCGAGATCGCCGCGATCGAGGAAGTCGGCCTCGCGATAGAGAAATTCCTCGATCTCGCGGATGTCGGGTTTCACTGCCGTCTCGGTCATCACGCGGCCTCCCCGGTCATGTAGCTGAGCCAGGCGCGGTACTGGTTGCGGAAGGAAAGATCGCTGGTGCCGAAGGAGCGGAGCGCCTGGTTGTCCTGCTCCTCCTTGCCGATGCCGCGGCGCATGTCCACCCATTCCATGGAGTTGGACTTGAGCGCCTCCTGCATGCGCGCATAGCAATCCCAGTCGTCGGGCCCCACCATGGAGGCGTTGGAGTTGATGAGGCGCGAATAGAGAATGGTGCGCTTCAGCATCTCCTCCGGCGCGCCCTTGAGGCGGAAATGCCAGGTTTCGATGATGGTCTTGTCGACGGCGATCGGACGCACCACGCGCACCGCCTGGATCGCGTCCTTCGCCGTGAAGGACGGATAGAAGATGGTGTTGTGCCGGTTCTGGGACAGGATTTCCTTGGCCTTCTCCTCGCCATAGGCCTTGCACATGGATTCGAAATAGCCGGGGATGTCCGAATAGCTCGAATGGATGCTCATGCGCCCGCCCATATAGCCGTGGCCGTAGGGCAGCGCCGTCACCCCCATTTCATCGAAGAACTGGTAGGAGGAATTGAAGGGGAAGATGATCTCCGCCTCGCGCGGGTAAGGCGCGCCCTTGGGAAGCTTCGCCGCCAGCCGCTTGGTCGCCTGGCCCACGGAGCTGTGGGCCACCATGGGATGCATGGCGTCGTTCAGGTTCTCGACGAACATCTTCCAGTTGTTGTCATGGACATAGCGCAGGGGGCCGCCCGCCACCTCCACCTCGCCCTCGGGCGAACGGTCCGCCATGTTGTCGAGGGTCGCGGCGGCGTCGCCGAGGAAGGTCTTGAGATCGACCGTGTCGGGGCTGAGGCAGGCGAAGACGAAGCCGCGATAGCTGTCGGCCTGCGCCACCTTCTGCATGTGGAACTGCGGGTCCTTCATGTCGAAGCCGGTGCCGTCATAGCCCGCCTTGGCGGGAACGCCCTGCAGCGTGCCGTCGAGATTGTAGGTCCAGCCGTGATAGGGGCAGCGGAAGCCCTTGGCATGGCCGCAGCCCTCGCTCAGGACCTTCGCGCCCTTGTGGCCGCAGCGGTTGTAGATCACATGGACCTTGCCGTCGCGGCCGCGGGTCATCACCACCGGCTCGCGCCCGATGGTGGTGGCGTAATAGTCGCCCGGATTGGGCACCTGGCTTTCATGCCCGACATAGATCCAGGCCCGGCCCCAGATGCGCTCCATCTCCAGGTCGAAGATCCTGGGGTCGATATAGACGTCCCGGTGCACCCGGTGGGGCTCCACCAGGCTTCTGATGTGCTCTGCGCTGTAATGCGTCATGGCGAATGTCTCCCTTGTGCTCAGAGGGTGAGCGAGCCGAGGCTCGCGCCGCCGCAGACGAAAAGGGTCTGTCCCGTCACCCAGCCGTTGTCGGGGGATACGAAGAACATCACCGCCCGCGCCACGTCGTCGGGGCGACCGAGGCGCTTGACCGGCAGGCCCTCGGCGATGGCCTTCGCCTTGTCGCTTTCCTCGGGCACCACCTCGGTGAACATGTCGGTGACCACCGGCCCCGGCGCCACGGCGTTGACGGTGATGCCGTGCTGGCCGAGCTCCATGGCCCAGGTGCGGGTCATGGCGATCATGGCCGCCTTGGTCCCGGCGTAATTGGTGCGGGTCTGAAGGCCGACGACCGCGCGGGACGACAGCATCACGATGCGCCCGAAATGCGCCGCCTTCATGGCCGGCAGATTGGCCTGGACAAGGAGGATCGCGGCGCTCAGATGCAGGTCCACCAGGGCATGAAGATCATCGAGCTTCACGTCCTCGATGAGCGCGGGGCGGATCACCCCCGCATTGTGAACGATCACCGCCGCCGGATGCTCCCGCGCCAGCTCCTCGGCCGCTTCCCTTGTTGCGGCAGGGTCCAGCAGGTCGACCTTGCGCGACATCAGGTTCGGATGGGTGAAGTCCGGATCCCGCCGCGCCAGCGAGATGACGCGATATCCGTCATCCAGAAGATGCTGGGCGATGGCCTTGCCGATCCCGGCGCTGGCCCCCGTGACGATGGCCGTGCGTTCCGCTGTCATTCCTCTCTCCCCGCTTGCAAAAGATCATCATCGCCCCGCGTCACCGTCACCCGCATGCCGCGGCGGGTGAGATCCTCGGCGGCAAGGGCGTAGACCACCGGCCCGGCATCGAGCCGGACGAGCGCGAGACGGACGGGCAGTCTGTCCTGCCATTTCGCATCCACGCTCACATGAAGCGCCGTGTGCGACAGCAGCGTCCCGCCACCCGGGGTCTCGCGCCACTGGAGGTCGGGCGACAGGCAGCGCATGCAGGCTTCCCGGCGCGGATACTGGACGGCGCCGCATTCGGCGCAGTGCTGAAGCATCAGGGGCGCGGTCATGGCTCGCCCCTCCCGAGAACCGCCGCCGCCGTGCAGAGGCAGCGGTCATAGATCACCATGCCGTAGCCCGAAACGACGCCGTGGCGCGCGTTTTCGATGGCCGCGCCCGCGGCTTGCCCCGTGAGCTGGCGGATCGCCTCCACAAGGCCGAGATAGCCGCCCGCGGCCCCGGCCTGGCCCATGGACAATTGCCCGCCGCTCGTATTGTGGGGCAAGCCCCCGCCATTGACGGTCAAGGGCGTCTCGCGCAGGAAGCGCGCCCCCTCCCCCTTGGGAAAGAAGCCCAGGTCCTCGATCTGCATCAGGCTGATGACCGGGTAGTCGTCATAGGTTTCGACGAAATCCATGTCTTCGGGTCCAAGCCCCGCCTGGTCGTAGAGGCTCGCCCGCTCCATGGCCCAGCCGCCGCGGGTCGGCACCGGATCCTCCGCATAGGCGTTGTGCCGCTCCACCGCCCCCTTGATGACGGCGTAGGGAAGCCCCAGGCTCCGCGCCCGCTCGATGGACATGACGAGGAACCCGTCCGCCCCCGCGCAGGGCATGACGCAGTCGAAAAGATGCAGGGGCTCCGCCACCACCCGGGCGGCAAGGTACGCTTCAAGCGTCAGCGGCTTGTCGCGCAGCAGGGCGTGGGGATTGCCCGACGCATTGATGCGCTGGGCGACGCAGAGGCGGCCGAAATCCTCGCGGGTCACGCCATATTCTTCCATGTAGTTGCGGGTGATCATGGCGAAGACCGCGTTCGGCCCGCCCGCGCCGTAAGGATAGACGGCTTCCCGCGAGAACACGCTGAAATTGGCCACGAGATCGCGGAACGCCCCGGGCCGGGACGTGTCCGCCGCAATGCAGGCGACGATCTCCGCATCCCCCGCCTGCACCGCCCGGGCGGCGCGGCGCATGGCGACGAGCCCGCTCGCCCCGCCCATGGGAATGTCCTCGAGCCAGCGCGGGCTGATGCCGAGATGGGCAGTCATGGCGACCGCCGTATCGGGCGCAAGGGTGAAGGACGACAAGGCGAAGCCGTCCACATCCTCCTTGGCGATTCCGGCCTTCCGGATGAGCGCCCGCAGCGCCGCGCCCGCGAACCAGGCCGCGCCATGTTCGCTCGTCTTCTCGTAGCCGATGGTGACGGGTGCGACCAGCGCCACGCCGTCATAAGCTGCGGGTCGTCGCGCCATGGCCCTCATGCCTTCTGCCGCTTGCGGGACTTCAGGTGGCGGAGGTCATGGGCCGCCCCCTCCTCCACGAGGCGCCTGGCGATCACCTTCAGCTCGCCCCGCTGCAGCTTCTGCGATGCGGTCAGGGGCAGCGCGTCGAGAAAGGCCACATAGCCCGGCGCCTTGTAATAAGTGAGGCTCTGCAGGGCGGCGGCGACGATTTCCTCCGCCGCGGCGGCGGTGCGATGGCCGTCGGTGACGATGGCGGCGAACACCTCCTCCCCGCGGATGTCGTCGGGAACGGGCGCGACGCCCACCGCCTTCACATGGGGGAGCTGGGACAGCACCGCCTCCACTTCGAGGGACGAGATGTTCTCGCCCGAGCGGCGGATGATGCTTTTCTTGCGGTCGACGAAATGGAGCGAGCCGTCCTCGCCCTCGCGCACCATGTCGCCCGTGTGGAACCAGCCGCCCGCCCAGGCCTCTTCCGTATCCTTCGGGCGGTTGTGATAGCCGGAGAAGAAGCCGAAGCGCGGATCGGGACCGGCGCGGCGCACCAGC
Organism: uncultured Sphingomonadales bacterium; assembly: GCA_964508185.1. Lineage (GTDB taxonomy): Bacteria > Pseudomonadota > Alphaproteobacteria > Sphingomonadales > Govanellaceae > CAZDSS01. Next base: position 14,381 of record CAZDSS010000008.1, on the reverse strand, counting down.
AACTCGCCGGGCGTTCCCTTCGGCACGTCCCTGCCCTCGTCGTCCACCAGTCGCCATTCCATGAAGTCCGCAGGCTTGCCGAAGCAGCTGGTGCCTACATGGCGCGGCTCGCGGCTTGCGATCACGGCGGCGGCGCCGCCCACCTCGGTCATGGACCAGGCCTCGATCAGGGGAAAGCCGAAGCGGCTCTCGAAGGCCGCGTGATGCTTGGGATTGATCCCCGCGCCGAAGCCGAAGCGCACCTTGTGGGCGCGGTCATGGGGCCCCGCGGGCATGTTGAGCAGGATCGCCGGCAATACGCCCAGATAATGGACGATGGTCGCGCCGCTTTCCGCCACCGTCTGCCACCAGCTGGAAGGGTGGAAGCGGTCAAGCTGGATGATGCAGCCGCCGGTCAGGATCATCGCCATGGTGGAGGTGGCGAGCGCATTCATGTGGACGAGCGGCAGGGGTGTGAGCAGCCGGTCGCCCGACCGGATCTCGCACAGATCGCCAAGGGAGCGGTACCAGTCGCCCATGAGATGGAAATAGGTGTTGGACAGGATGCAGCCCTTGGGCCGCCCCGTGGAGCCCGACGTATAAAGGAGCGCGCATTCCGTCGCGCCGTCGGGCTCGCCCTCGGGCGGCGTCATGCGGATGGGCGCCACGACGCCGAGATTCTGATGGTCCGTCACCGGCGGCGCGTCGTTCGCAAGCGCCGCCACCTTGTGGGCGAGTTCCAGCCGCTCGGGCAGCGCCACGATCAGCTTCAGCGCGCTGTCGTTCACGATATAGGCAAGGTCCTCGGGCGTCGCTTCGCCGTTCAAAGGCACGATCGAAACGCCGAGGGCGTTGAGCGCGAACCAGTGCAGGAAGAATTCGGCGCGGTTGTCGAGGATGAGACCCACGCGGTCGCCAAGCCCGAGCCCGATATCCGCATATTGCCGCCGAAGCTCCGCCGCGCCCGCGGCCGCCTCCCCATAGGTAAGGTCGATCGCCTTGTCGGAATAGGCCGCCGCCGCAGTGGCCGGGATATGGAGAAAAGGCGCGTTGCCGTGCCGGGCCGCCGCATCCTCCATCAATGCCGAAACAGTGCACAATGGTTTCATGTGAGACTCGCTCCTCCTCCTGCCCCGCATAATAGGTGAATTTTCAATATATGAAAAGTCAAATAACAAAGTCAAAGACAGTGCTTGACATTGTCTCTGCCAGCCACCATGTTCGCCCTACACAAGATTTCTCGCGATCGCGCGAGGTACCATTCCCCGGCGGAATGGCTTCCTGTCTCGAGACAATCCCCGATTAATTTACGTCTGGCCCAACTGCGCGTGGGATTGGCGATAAAAGCCTCAGAGCAACATGCCCAATGACGGCATCGCTCCCTTTGGCGCTTAAGGACCCTTCACTTAGTGACACATACGACATTTGACGGCCTCGGTCTGGCCGAACCCTTGCTTCGCGCGCTCCATGCCGAGAAGCATAGCACACCCACCCCCATCCAGGCGCAAGCCATCCCGCATCTTCTTGACGGCCAGGACCTTCTGGGCATCGCCCAGACCGGGACCGGCAAGACCGCAGCCTTCACCCTTCCGATCCTTCATGCTCTGGCTGAAACGCGGCAGAAAAGCCGCACGCCCCGCGCCCTCATCCTTGCGCCGACGCGCGAGCTTGCGGTGCAGATCGGCGAGCGCCTCGGCGCCTACGGCCAGTTCACCGGGCTTCGGCATGTGGTGATCTTCGGCGGCGTCAGCCAGAATCCTCAGGTTCGCGCCCTGCAGCGCGGCGTGGATATCGTGGTCGCGACCCCGGGCCGCCTTCTCGACCTCCATCAGCAGGGCCATGCCAGGCTCGACCGCGTGTCCATGCTCGTCCTCGACGAGGCGGACCGCATGCTCGACATGGGCTTCGTCCGCGACGTGCGGAAGATCGTCGCCGCCCTTCCGGCGGAACGGCAATCGCTCCTCTTCTCGGCGACCATGCCCAAGGACGTGGCCCGGCTCGCCCAGGAAATCCTGCACAACCCGGTGCGAGTCGAAGTGACGCCGGAAGTCGTCACCGTCGACCGCATCGACCAGCGCGTCCATTTCGTGGAAGCCTCCGCCAAGCGCGCGCTTCTCGTGCGCATGCTGGATGATCCCGAACTGTCGCGGGTGATCGTCTTCACCCGCACCAAGCACGGCGCCAATCGCGTCGCCGAGCAGCTGGAAAAGGCCGGGATCCCCGCCGACGCGCTCCACGGCAACAAGAGCCAGAACGCGCGCCAGCGGGCGCTCGACAGCTTCCGCAGCGGCGACATCCGCGTGCTGGTCGCGACCGACATCGCGGCCCGCGGCATCGACGTCGCCCAGGTGACCCATGTCATCAATTTCGAGCTGCCGAACGTGGCCGAAAGCTATGTCCACCGCATCGGCCGCACGGCCCGCGCAGGCGCCGAGGGGATCGCCATCTCCTTCTGCGATCCGAGCGAGCGGGGCTTCCTGCGCGACATCGAACGGCTGACCAAGCGGCCCATGACGGTCGTCGGCGGCAAGGCGGACGAACGGGTGGAAACATCCGGCAACGTCACCCGATTTCCGGGCAAATCCGAACGTCCCGCCGACAATGCGGGCAAGCTTCCCGGCAACCGGCGTCGCCGTCCGCGGCGCAACGGAACGCGCCGGGTGGCCTGACGTTTAATTGAAACCCCATTTGCGGGCTTCGGCCCGCAAGACGCTGCAGACGGTATCGAGGGCGATCGTCGGCGGTTTGATGAGACGCCCGAACTTACTACTACCACTGGAGACTCTACCCATGGCCATCGGCAAAGTTAAATGGTTCAACCCCGAAAAAGGTTTCGGCTTCATTCAGCCGGAAGACGGCGGACAGGATGTGTTCGTGCATATCAGCGCCGTTGAAAAGTCGGGCATCGGCAATCCCCAGGAAGGCCAGAAGCTCAATTACGAGCTGGAGCGCGACCGCAAGGGTCGTCTCTCGGCGGCCAACCTGAGCCTTGCGTAAGGCAGAACCATCAGGTTTCAGCATCTGACGACGTGAGAAAGGAGGACGTATGGCGAAGGAAGAACTTCTCGAATTCGAGGGGTCGGTCGTTGACGTCCTCCCGGACGGTCGCTTCCGCGTGCAGCTCGACAACGGTCACGAAGTGATCGCCTATACCTCGGGCCGCATGAAGAAGAACCGCATCCGCACGTTGACGGGCGACCGGGTGACCGTCGAAATGACGCCCTACGACCTGGACAAGGGCCGCGTCACCTACCGCCACAAGGACGAACGCCAGCCGCCGCCAGGCGCGGCTGCGCAACGCCAGAACTTCAAACGCCGTCGTTGAGACGGCGTTTTTTTATGCCGGCCGCGCGCCGCAAACTGGCCATCGCAAGGTTTTGATTTCGCCACATTAAGCGCCTAGATCATAAGGAGGATTCCCGGCTGTCCATCCGGCCTTCCGGCTTCAGGAACGATTGACCCATGAAACGGCGCCTTCTCTGGATCCTTGTGGCGGTCTTCGGCTGGTGCGGCGGCGCGGCGGCGCTTGCGGATCATCCCTTCGGATCGATCGACGAACGCCTCCCCCCGCCCAACGACTACCGCACGGCGTCCGGCGCGCCGGGCCCGCGCTACTGGCAGCAGAAGGCGGACTATCGCATCAGCGCCGAGCTGGATGAGGCAAGACGGGCGATCACGGCCACCGCCCGCATCACCTACCGCAACAATTCGCCGCACGATCTCGGTTATCTCTGGTTCCAGCTGGAACAGAACCGCTATCGTCCCGATTCCCACGCCTGGCTCGCGGACACGCCGCGCCGGCCGGGCGAGATGACCTACGACGACCTGACCCGCAGCATCGCCGCGCGGAGCTTCGCGGGCGGCTTCACCATCCGCAGCGTCAAGGCCGCGGGCGCGGACCTGCCCCACCAGATCTTCGATACGGTCATGCGCGTCGATCTGCCGGAGCCCCTGAAACCCGGCGGCGAGATCGAGATCGAGATCGCCTGGAGCCACAATCTCGTGGACCAGCGAACCCTGGGCGGCCGGTCGGGCTACGAATATTTCGCGACCGACGGCAACCACATCTTTCAGGTCGGCGCCTGGTACCCGCGCCTTGCGGCCTATACGGACTATGGCGGCTGGCAGACGCGCCCATCCCTCGGCAGCTCGGAATTCGCGCTCGAGTTCGGGGATTTCGAGGTCTCGATCACCGTGCCCGCGGACCATGTGGTGGCGGCGACCGGCAGCCTGCAGAACGCCGATATGGTGCTGACCGACGCCCAGCGCCGGCGGCTCGACGAGGCGCGGACGGCAACGAGGCCCGTCTTCATCGTGACCCCCGACGAGGCGGACGCGGCGGCGCGGGCCCGGGCGGCGCGCAGGAAGACATGGATCTTCAAGGCCGAGAACGTGCGCGATTTCGCCTTCGCCGCCTCACGCAAGTTCATCTGGGACGCCTGGGGCGTGAAGCAGCAGGACGGATCGACCGTCATGGCCATGTCCTTCTACCCCCGGGAAGCCATGCCGCTTTGGGACAAGTACGCGACCCACGCCATCGCCCACGGCATCGAGGAGTTCGGCCGCCGTCTCGTGCCCTATCCCTGGCCGGTGGCCCAGATGGTGAGCGGCTCGGTCTATGGCATGGAATTCCCCATGATCGCCTTCGCAAGCCCGCGCCCCGAGATCGACGGCGAAGGCCGCGCCACCTATTCAAGGGACGCCAAATACGGCCTCATCAGCATCATCCTGCACGAGATCGCCCATAACTGGTTCCCCATGATGGTGAATTCCGACGAGCGGGAATGGGCCTGGATGGATGAGGGCCTTGCGACCTTCCTCCAGTATCTCGCGGAGCAGACGTGGGAGAAGAACTATCCCTCGACCCGCGGCGATCCCCGCCGCGCCGCGCCCTACATGACGCGAAGCGGCGGCCTGACGGTCATGACCCCGGCGGACGCCATCCCGAACCCGGGGGACCTCGTCTATGCGAGGCCTGCGATCGCCCTCAACGTCCTGCGGGAGACCGTTCTCGGCCGCGCGCGCTTCGACTTCGCCTTCCGCGAATATGCGAAGCGCTGGCAGTTCAGGCGCGCGACACCCGCCGATTTCTTCCGCACCATGGAGGATGCCGCGGGCCAGGATCTCGGCTGGTTCTGGCGCGGCTGGTTCTATGAGGCGGGACATGTGGACCTTGCGATCAGGGACGTGCGCCTCTACCGCATCGACAGCCGCAATCCAGCGCTCGAGGAACGGCGCGAGCGCGCGGCGGCGCGGGCCGAACGCCCGTCCGTCGCGGAAGAGCGGGACCGCGAGACGAAGCTTCGCACCGACCGCTACCCCGAGCTTCGCGACTTCTACAACAATCACGACGACCTCACCGTCACCCCCCGCGAGCGGGCGGAATACGACCGGCTGATGGCGAGCCTTTCGGATGCCGAGCGCGCGCTTCTGAAGCGGGAGGACAATCTCTATTTCATCGAGATCGAGAATCTGGGCGGCGTCGTCATGCCGGTGATCCTCGAGATCGTCTATGCCGACACCAGCCGCGAGACCCTGCGCCTTCCCGCGGAAATCTGGCGGCAGGATCCGAAACATGCGACGAAGCTCGTCGTCACGCCCAGGGAAATCCGGGAGATCATCCTCGATCCCCGGCAGGAGACGGCGGATGCGGACGTGGCCAACAATCACTGGCCGCGGCGGATGACACCGGAAAGCCTCCGCCTCCAGAAACCGGAACGGCCGCGCAACCTCATGCGGGAAATGCCCTGACGCGGAGGCCCGTCAGGCGGAAAGCGCGAGGCGGGCGAACTTGGCGTGGGGGCCGAGATCGGACGGATCCGGGTTCTGGAGATAGATCGCCCGGTACCAGAGGATGGCGAGAAAGCGCGCCACCTCGTCCGTGTCCTTGAAGACGGGGCGAAGGGCCGGATTGCGCTCCACGTAGTATTCGAACAGGAATTTCTCCACAAGCCCGCTGATGGCATAGGCGGTGGCCAGCGCCTCCCCATCGGTGAGGCCCGCGTCGGGGCACCGCTTCTGGATGGTCATGGCGATGCGCTCGCACCATTCCCGGTTGACCCGGGCATAGAGCTCGTGAAATTCCGGATGCTCCTCGTCGAAATGGATGAGGGCGCGGATGAGGCCCGGATGCTTGCGGTAGAAATCGGCGAACAGCTTGTTGGCGTAGTGGAGGGCGGCGAAGGGTTCGTGCGGGCGGCCGGGGTCGCTTTCGATCACCCGGCGCACGTCCACCACTTCCCGCAGCGCCTCGAAGACCAGCGCCGACTTGTCCCGGAAATAGTGATAGACGAGGCTGATGTTGACGTTCGCCTCGCGGGCGATGTCGGTCAGGCGCAGATTGCGGTAGCCGTGAATTTCCAGGGCGCGCAAGGCCGCCGCCTTGAGCTTGTCGCGGCTTTGCGTGCCCTTGCGGGTGGGTGGATCACCTGGCCGCATGTCCTGCGCCATCCGGCGGCTCGGGCGTATGGATACGCCGGCACGGCCGGATGAGCGACCCGCCTGTCTGACGCGCGCCATCTGTTCACCTTTATCCTTGCCCCGATTCGCCGCAAAGAATATCGGCGGATGGCCGCGAATCCAACTGTTTATGCGGCGTCCTTCGCTCCAGCCGTTTCGCGCGCCAGTTGAAGCGCCGCGTCCAGCACATCCCGATCGCCGATATGATTGGCAAGGATCAGGATGAGCCGGGCGTTCAAGCGGCTGCTTTCCGCGTCCGTCAGGCCCTCATGCGCCGCGATCAGCTTCTCGTAGAATCCGTCCGGGTCGCTGATGCGGGGATCGAGCTGCAATTTGCCCGTGGTCATGCCGCCTCCTCCTTCACCTTTTGCGACGTGATGGCGAGCGCCCGGTCCCGGGCGGCGCGGATGAGACCGGCGTCGCATTCCCGCCAGCGGGCGGTCACGTGATGGTCCGGCCGCAGGAGATAGGTGGTGCCGGGCTCGGCGTCATAGCGGCGGCGGAAGTCGCCGCGGGAATCCACCAGCAGGGTGACGTTGCCCGGAACCGCGCGCGCCGTATCGCTCACCGCATATATCTTCACCGGCACCGGATCGCCGCCGAGCCGATCGGCAAGGGCCGCGAGATCGGGCGCCGCCCCGTCGCCGAGATGGACGAGCGCCGCAAAACCCGTGGGGGCGTCCTTCGACAGGACCGAAAGCAGCCAGTCTTCCGCCCCGTTTTCGCGCTTCACTGCGGCGTCTGCCGCGGGCGCGCCGGGCACCATCTTGCCTGCGAAGCTGTCCCGATCCGGCGTATTGAGGGGGGACTGGCTTAAAGTGGCAGGCACCGAAAGCCGCCCGCTGTTCACGAAGGCGCGGGCGAAGGGCAAGGTCTGGGAGAGCTCCAGCACCGCATCGCGGAAGGCGCGGCTTGCGGGCGTCTTGGGCGTGATGAAGTCGGTGGAGCGGGTGGAATTGAGCAAGTTCTCCCGCGCCGCGAAGACCCGCTCCGCGTCATAGCTGTCAAGGAGCGCCATGGGCGCGAGGCCCTTCATCACGAGGTCCAGCTTCCAGCCCAGATTGTCCACGTCCTGGACGCCGCTGTTGGCGCCGCGCGCCCCGAAGGGCGAGACGAGATGGGCGGAATCGCCGGCGAATATCACCCGGCCGTGGCGGAAGCGGTCCAGTTGCCGGCACTGGAAGGTGTAGATGCTGGTCCATTCGAACTCGAATTCCACATCGTCCCCCAGCATGGCGCGGATGCGCTCCGCGATCCGCTCCGGCTTCAGCTCCGCCTCGCGGTCGATGTTCCAGCCGAGCTGGAAGTCGAGCCGCCACACGTCGTCCGGCTGGCGATGGAGCAGGGCCGACTGGCCGCGATTGAAGGGCGGATCGAACCAGAACCAGCGCTCTGCCGGGAAATCCTGCTTCATGCGGATGTCGGCGATGAGGAAATGGTCCTCGAAGATGCGGCCCTCGAACTCAAGCCCCAGCATCTTGCGTATGGGGCTGCGGGAGCCGTCGGCGGCAATGAGCCAGTCGCAGGTGAGCCGGTATTCGCCCTCGGGCGTCTCCACGGTCACGGTGACCCGGTCCTCGCCCGGCTCCACCGCCGTCACCCGGTTGCGCCAGCGCACCGCGATCCCGAGCTCGGCGAGGCGGTCGATGAGGAATTCCTCGCAGTAATATTGCTGGAGATTGATGAAGCCCGGGAACTTGTAGCCTTCCTCGTCCAGCATGTTAAAGCTGTAGACCGGCTCCTTGCTGTCGCCGAAGAACACCCTGCCCACGTTCCAGCGCACGCCCTTGTCCAGCATCACCTCGCCAACGCCCAGGCGATCCCAGATCTCGAGGGTTCGCTTGGCGTAGCAGATGGCGCGGGATCCGACGCTGACCACATTGTCGTCATCGAGGATGACGGCGGGAATGCCGCGCATGGCAAGCTCGATCATCATGGTGAGCCCGATGGGCCCGGCCCCCACCACGATCACGGGATGATGGACGGGGCCGGGGCTTCCAAGCTCGGGCGGACGGACGAACGGATAGACTTGTCGCGTGGTCATCGCGATCCTCCTCTACCAGTCGGTTGTCTGGCCGGTCAGGCCTTCACGTTCTCGAGCGCCTGCCACATCTCCTTGTCGCGCTCGGCGGTCCAGATGCGCGGATCGCGAATGCCGCTCGCCTCGTCATAGGCGCGGGTGACGTCGAACGGCAGGCAGTGGTCGAAGATGACCCAGTGGCCGTAGCGCGGCTTCAGCCGCTCGTAGGTTTCGCGATAGATGGTCTGCAGGTCCTTGCCGGCTGCCACCCCTTCCTTCACCGACTGGAACATGTCGCGGAGGAAGGACCGGGTGCCTTCGATGGCGTCCCGCACCTTGTCCGGCGTGGTCAGCGCATCGCCGCGGCCCGGCACCAGCTTTTCGGGGCCCAGCTTTTCAAGATTGTCGAGGGTTTCGGGCCAGTCGGTGAGATAGGCGTCGCCCGTATAGGGGGTCGCCCCATATTCCACCAGGTCGCCGCTGAACAGGACCTTGTCCTTCGGAAGCCAGGCCACCGTGTCGCCCTTGGTATGGCCGCGGCCGAGCTGCTTCAGCTGCACTTCCGTCTTGCCCATGAAGACCGACATTTCGCCGGTAAAGGTGATGGTCGGCCAGGTGAGGCCGGGCACGCTTTCGGCCGCCCGGAACAGGCGCGGGAAGCGTTCCAGCTCCGACTTCCAGTCCTGGGCGCCGCGCTCCACGATAAGGTCGTAGGTGTCGCGGCTGGCGATGATCTGCTCCGCCCCGTAGGCGGCGGCGCCGAGCACGCGGACGGCGTGATAATGGGTCAGCACCACATATTTCACGGGCTTGTCGGTGACCGTGCGGATCTTGGCCAGCACGTCCTGGGCCATGACGGGGGTCGCCTGGGTGTCCAGCACCATCACCCCGTCGTCGCCGATGATGACGCCCGTGTTGGGGTCGCCCTCCGCCGTGTAGGCATAGGCGTTTTCCGAAAGCTGGGTGAAGGAAACCTTCTTCTCCTCGAGATCGGCCTGGGATGCGAAAGCCTTTGACATTGCGCCCTCCTCTGTTGTGCTGCTGTTGCGCTGCTTCTGGCGTCTGGCGCCATTATGGCATGAGGCGGCGGTCGCTGTCTGTCCTCTCAGGGGAGGACAAGGGGGTCACCCCTCGCCGCCCCCCGCGTTCAGGCTGTCGATGGCGGCAAGGCACAGGGAAAACAGCTCGTTCTGGCTCGCGATCCCAAGCTTCGCATAGGCGCGCTTGCGGTAGGTCGCAACGCTCGCCGCCCCGATCTGGAGGTCCAATGCAATGGCTTCGGTCGAATAGCCGAGAAGCACCCGGGCGCAGACCGCCCGCTCCCGTAACGTGAGCCGGTCGAAGGGCGGCGCGGCGCGGCTGATGACCGAATGGATGAGGGATTGCGCCGTCTCCCGCGGGTCCCGGTTCTGGACGCCGCCGGCGGACGCCGCGCGCAGGCGATAATGGGCGGCGACCAGATTGGTCGCAAGCGGCAGCAGCGCCTTGAGCCGCGCCCAGTCCTCGGGCGAGAATGAGCCGTGGTCGCCCATGCGGTAGAAATTGCAATAGACGACGCCGCCCGGCGCATCCGCCACGGTCGATACCTTGTCCACCAATCCCGTGCGCTCGAAGAAGCGGTTGCGATATTCGGCATCGAACGCCCGGTCCGGCGCCTGGGGGATGGGATCCCGGGGCGCCGCCGCCCCGCGGGTCGCGGCTTCGACCGCCGAGAAATTGGGGTCCGAGGCGAAATACTTGCCCACGTAATCCCGGGTCATTTCCTCGACCGTCGCGGGCGGCAGGCGGCTTTCGGTGAAAAGATGCCCCGCGCGCCCGTCGGGGGAGAAGGTGAAGACGGCGCAATGATCGACCGGCACCACGCGATTGAGAAAGGCGAGCAGCCGGTCGCCGAATTCCGGCGCGCCGAGGGAGCCCGCGACGGCCGTCAGCTCGTCGAGCCAGCGAGGGATGTCGGCGCTCTCCGACGCTGTTTTTTCCGAATGCATTGAAGGATTTGGACCCATGCCATCCTTATAGCGCGGCGGGCGTCGCGTCGCCACAGCGGAGGGCGGCCGCGGCCTCGGCAAGCCGCGCCGTATGGTCGAGAAGGCGCGCGTCGCCAGGACGTCCGTGTCCCGGAACGGCGATCCGGATCTCCGGAAAGCGCGCCGCCACCGCCGCGATGGCCGCAGGCCAGCGGCAGAGGTCCTCCACCTCCACCCCGGCAAGATCCACGGCCGTCGCCTCCCGCAGCATGCAGCCGCCGAACAGCAGGCCGCTGTCCTCGAGATAGGCGACCACATTGTCCGCCGCATGGGCCGGACCGGGATAGAAAAGGGCGATCTTGCGGCCGCCGACGGTGAGATGGAAATCGGCCTCCCACCACACCTCGTCGATCGCGCCGAGCTCCTCCGCGGCGGCAAGGCGCGCCGTCTTCACATGGGCAAGGGACGCGATCCCCCGTTCCCGCATGAGAGCAATGCCCGCCATGCGATCGTCGTGGGCATGGGTGACGAGGAGCCGGAAGCGAATGCCGGGCGCGATCTCGTCCAGCCGGTCGAGGAGAAGGACGCTGTCCTCCGCCGTGCAGGCGGTATCGATCAGCAGGCCCTCCCCGTCTCCGATAATGACGAGACCGTTCGAGGGTGCGCGGCCGGTGTCATAGATCTGCCAGCTGGTATGAAGCCAGACGCCGTCCCCAAGCAGCTCCAGGGCGAGCCGGCCGTCGCCTGCGGTCTGAGCCGCGGCCCGAAGCATTGCGCCGCGCGCAAGCGCCAGGGCCGCGACGCCGCGCAAGAACCCCCGCCTCGTGACATCGCCTGGCGTCATGACCGGCTCCCGGGTGAGAGCCTTCATGATGCTCCTACCACGCGACCACTTCAAGGCCGCGCCCGGCGGCGATGCGGGCGAAAGCGGGCTTGGGATTGACCACCACGCCCCGGTCCGCCCAGAGGAGGCACGGCAGGTCCGACTTGTCGTCGGAATAGAACACGATCTCGGGCCGCGCCGTGCCCGGCGCGAGGTTCAGCGCCGCCTCCACCCGCCGCAGCTTTTCCGCGCCGTAGCAATTCTCCCCCGGAAGCCCGGGCAGAAGCTTGCCGTCCCGGCGGAGGGAGGGTGTGGCGATGCAGCCGTCCATGCCGAGCGCATGGGCGAAATCGGCGGCATAGAAATCATAGCTTGCGGTCGCAAGCAGGATGCGCGCGCCGCGCGCCCGCTCCGCCGCCATCACCTCCAGCGCGCCGGGGCGCAGGTATTTGCGGCGGAAGAGGGCGATGAAGTCCCGGATCACGGGGCGCAGCCGCTCCTCGGGCACTTGCCCCAGGAACAGCCGCATCATGTTAGTCTTCAGCGTCTTGCGCGAGATCGCCTTGGCGGCGGTCAGCGCCAGCAGCACCGCCCCCGCGGGCAGAAGCAGCAGGCGCCACGGCTTCAGCCGCCATGCCCCGTAGAGCATGAACGGCGTGAAGGTGCCGATGGTCGTTATGGTGCGATCGAGATCGAAGATCGCGATGGGCCGCCCTGCCCCCTGGCCCGCGCTCATGAAGCCGTCAGCGCCCCTCGGCCGCGGGTTCGATCACGCCACAGGCGATGCGCGTACCCGCATGGCCCGCGGGGTCGCTCCGGTAATCGTCCGCGCCCTCATGGATCATGACGGCGGCGCCGTCCGCGTCGACCAGGACGTGCCCCTTGCCGTCGCGCACCGTGAGGTTCGGGAGGAACACTTCCTGCACCAGCGCGCCGGATTCGGGTACGGTGATATTGGGCATGTCGCCGCGATGATAGCCCTTGTCATTGAGCAGGCCGTGCTCGCTGCCCGTGGGATTGAAATGGCCGCCCGCGGCGTCGAAATCGGGGGCGCATTTGCCGACCGCATGGATATGGAAGCCAAATTCCCCGGCCGGGAGATTCTCAAGCTCGGCGCGAAGCAGAACCCCATGGGGCGTGTCGAAGAAGCGGACGGCGCCGACGCTCTTTCCGTCGCGATCCTTCATGGCGGCGACCGCCGCCGGATCGCCGGGGGACTCGTGCGTCGCCGCCGCGAGCATTGCCGGACACAGCATGATCGCGGTCGCCATCATCAGAATCTTGCGCATTCCTCGTCTCCTCTTCATTGACCTGCCCCTAGTTATCGGGGTTTAACGCCTTGAAATCAATTGAAGCTTCAATCCATCCGCACGGCCGGGACCGTTCTCGCCGCCAGTGCGAGGTCGGCGACGAAGCGGCCGTAGGCATCGGCCTTCTCCCTGTCGCCGCGGATGCGCAGCAGGAAGGACGGGTGAATGGTGACGATCCCGCGGAGCGGTGGGTCGAGATCCAGCACCCGCCCGCGAAGCGCCGTGACGGTAACAACCTTGCCCAACACCGCCCGCGCCGCCGTCGCCCCCATGGCGACCACAAGGTCCGGCCGGACGATCTCCAGCTCCTGCGCGAGCCACCAACGGCAGCGTTCGATCTCGTAAGAATTGGGCTTCTTGTGCAGGCGGCGCCTGCCCCTGAGCTCGAACTTGAAATGCTTCACCGCATTGGTGACATAGACCCGCGCCCGATCGATCCCCGCATCCGCCATGGCGCGATCCAGCATGCGCCCGGCGGGACCGACGAAGGGGCGGCCGGCGATGTCCTCCTGATCCCCCGGCTGCTCGCCGATCATCAGGACCGGGGCGTCCGCCGGACCTTCGCCGAAGACCGTCTGCGTCCCGAGCTTGTAGAGCGGGCAGCGTTCGCAAGATTCGGCCTCGGCCGCGACCGCCTTCAACCGATTGTCGCCCGCCCGCGCCCTGCTCTCCCGGCTCTTGCCCATGGACCCGCAACGTGAATTCATGGGGTGTGGTTCCGGTCGCCCCAGGGAACGCCCGAGGCGCGGCGGCGTTTTTCAAGCATTCGTCACCCGCTGCGGTGGAGCGCGGACATGAACAATCCTCCCCTGCCCCGAATCTCGACCCTCGTCGCCTGCGCGGCGGCGCTGTTGATGCTCGCCGCCTGCGCGACCAGCGAGAAGAAGGTGGAAACGGTCGCGGCCCCGCCGGGCGACGCGCCGCCCGGAGAACGCGCCGTGATCGATTTCGCGCAGTTTCAGGGGCGCATCCGCGACTGGCGGGCGGTGGGAAGTCAGGCGATTCTCATCGAGGATTCGGGCGGCGACTGGTACCGCGCCGATTTCATCAGCCCCTGCCATGGCCTGCCCTTCGCGGAATCGATCGGATTCGTCACCGACGCCACCAACCAGATCGACCGCTTCAGCTCCATCATGGTCCGCAACGAACGCTGCTGGTTCCGCGCCTTCCGGCGCATCGAGGACCCGGACGGCAAGTGATGGAGCCGTTCCTCGACCAGCTGCTGGCGGACCTCTTGCGGGTAGGGCTCGCCTTCGCGCTGGCGCTGCCCATCGGCTGGGAACGGGGCAAGGGCCGCAACAGCGTGGGGTTCCGCACCCTGCCCATCGTCGCCATGGCCGCCTGCGGCTTCACGCTCGTCATCCGGTTCGACGATCCCCAGGCCGCCGAGGCGCAAGCCCGCATCCTTCAGGGGGTGATTACCGGCATCGGCTTCATCGGCGGCGGCGCCATCCTCAAGGAAGGGCAGACGGTGCGCGGGCTGGTCACCGCCGCCAGCATCTGGAACGCGGGCGCGATCGGCGCCGCCGTGGGCCTCGGCCGCGTCCATGTGGCGGTGATCCTGAGCGCCGTCAACTTCCTCGCCCTCCTGATCCTCGATCGTTTCCAGCGGGATTCCGGCGATCGCGCGGAATGATGCCTTTGCACTTGCGTCGGCCGACAAATCCTTTATATAACGGCGCCAGACACCGCACCGGCCGCCCGGCCGGACCGGAAGGTGCCCCAGGCGGGGCATGATCCTTCCCGGGGACGCGTAGCTCAGTGGTAGAGCACTACGTTGACATCGTAGGGGTCGCTGGTTCAATCCCAGCCGCGTCCACCAT
>CAZDSS010000007.1:0-50320 GCA_964508185.1 uncultured Sphingomonadales bacterium | reverse complement strand
TACGGCACCGCCCTGCCGCCGGACCGCGTGCCGATTCCCCTGCTCCGCGCCGACGACCGCATCGGGGACAGCTTCTTCCGCTGCGATCCCGACAGGATCGTCGCCATCGTCGAAACCGACGCGCCGGACCGCAACGCCCCTTTCAAGCCGGTGGACGAGGATGCCCGGGCGATTGCCGGCCATCTCATGGAATTCTTCACCCACGAGGTGCGGGCCGGCCGCCTGCCGCCGTCGCTCCTGCCCATCCAGTCGGGCGTGGGGAACGTCGCCAATGCGGTGCTCGCGGGCCTCATCGACAGCCCGTTCGAAAATCTCATGGCATATACGGAGGTTATCCAGGACGGCATGCTGGATCTTCTGGAATCGGGCAAGCTGCGCATGGCTTCCGGCACCGCCTTCTCTCTGAGCCCCGAGGCGGCGGCCCGCCTCAACGACCGCATGGAGGACTTCCATTCAAGGATCATCCTGCGGCCGCAGGAGATCAGCAATCATCCGGAACTCCGCCGTCTTGGCTGCATCGCCATGAACGGCCTGATCGAGGCGGACATCTACGGCAACGTCAATTCGACCCATGTGATGGGATCGCGCATCCAGAACGGCATCGGCGGCTCGGGCGATTTCGCGCGGAACGCCTATGTCTCCATCTTCATGACGCCGTCCACCGCCAAGGGCGGCGCCATTTCCACCATCGTGCCGCAGGTGAGCCACGTGGATCACATCAATCAGGACGTTCAGGTGCTGGTGACCGAACAGGGGCTTGCGGACCTTCGCGGCCTGTCGCCCAAGCAGCGCGCGCGGCTCATCATCGAGAGATGCGCCCATCCCGACTATCGCCTGCTGCTCAAGGATTATTTCGAGCGGGCGCTGAGGGATTCTTACGGCAAGCATTCGCCCTCGCTCCTCGGCGAGGCCCTGTCCTGGCATCAGCGTTACCTCGAGACGGGATCCATGCGGCCGTGACGGCCCCTCGCTAGTCTTCTGAATCGTCGGCGTGCCGGTCGCGCCCCGCTTCCTCGTCATGGCCGCTGCGGCTGCTGAAGAACACCGCGGCCATCAGCCCCGCGCCGATCACCACCGACAGAAAGACGCCGATGATGGCGGCGACGATCATGTGCGGCCGCACCGGCTCGTCCCCGGCGGTGAGATAGAACAGCGCCGCCGCCACCATGAGAATGGCAACGACGCTGATCCAGATCATCATGCGCCTGAAGAAGACGCGCGCGGCCTTGCGCTCCTGCTGCGTTGCCATGACGTCGGCTCCCCGGATTTCTGAACTTGCATGCCTCAGGCAAGTAAGGGCAGGCCGGCGGGATGGTTCCGGGGCTGCGGGCGGCAAAAATGGAGCGGGGGAGGGCCGAAGATCCCGGGCCTCCCCCGCGCGTTGGCGATATGCGAGATGGCGCGACGCCTACTGGGCTGTGAAGCCGCCGTCCACCAGCAGCTCGGCGCCGGTCATGAAGCGCGACTGGTCGGATGCGAGGAACAGGGCGGCGTCCGCAATCTCCTCCGGCGTCGCGATGCGGCCGATGGGATGAAGCTGACGGATGGCGGCGATATGCGCTTCCCCCGCCGCCTCATGGAGGAGGGGGGTGTCCACATATCCCGGATGCAGGGAATTGATGCGGATGGGCCAGCCGCGGGCGGCGCACTCGAGGGCCGCCGCCTTGGTCATCAGGGTGACCGCCCCCTTGCTCGCGCAGTAGTTGACGCTTTCCGAGACGCCCACCTTGCCGTAGATGGACGCCATGTTGATGATGGAGCCGCCCCCTTCGCCCATCGCGGCAACGGCGTGCTTCATGCCCAGAAACACGCCGTCGCAGTTGACTGCCATGACGTGGCGCCATTCCTCGAGCGTCGTGTCGGTCATGAACTTGCGCGCCCCCGTCCCCGCATTGTTGACGAGGATGCGGAGAGCGCCGAACACCCTGACGGTGTCGGCGATGATCGCCTGCCACTGCGCTTCATCGGTGACGTCATGGGCCCGGGCCTCGGCCTTGCCGCCCGCATCCCGGATCGCCTGCGCCACCGCTTCCGCGCCGTTCCGGTCGAGATCCGTCAGCATGACGGGCGCGCCCGCCGCAGCGAAGCGGCGGGCGATGGCGGCGCCGATCCCGCGGGCGGCGCCGGTCACGATCGCGGGACGATCGGTGAGCTCCGACATGGCGATCAGTAGCGCCAGGTGAGCTGGAGCTGGACGGTCCGCGGCAGGCCGCCATGGCCGAGCTGGTCGGCAAGCATGCCGGCAGGCGTCCCCGTGCCGCCGCCCGTGCTCGGGCCGTCAACCACGCTGTTCACGTAGAACTGGTCGGTGAGGTTGCGGCCGATGAGGGCGAGCTCCCACTGATTGTCGGCGGTGCGCACCCGGACCGAGGCGTCGAGGATCACGAACTCGTCCTGCCGCGACAGCGGGGCGCCGAAGCCGGACGCAAGATAGTCGTCGCTGTAGCGCGCGTCCGCCGAGATGCCGAGGATCAGGCCGTCCGAGATCGGCGTCTCGTAGGAGCCGCCGAAGGACGCGGTCCATTTCGGGGCGACGGCGGTCTCCACGCCGGTCAGATCCTGCATGGGCGTGAAGGCCGGGGCGGGACCGGTGATGGTGCAGCCGGCGGCCGGCGTCTGGCCCGTGTAGCAGGGGGCGATGAAGTCCTGATACCGCGCCTTGTTGTAGTTGAGCGAGCCGTGGAACTGCAGGCCCGCAACCGGCGGCGCCCAGTCGAACTGCAGCTCGACCCCTTCGGCCTTGGCCGAACCCGCATTGGTCGTGATGTAGGCGAAGGTGGGCGAGTTGAAGAAGTCCACCTGCAGGTTCTTGTACTTGTACGAATAGGCCGTCACGTCGAAGCGCAGGGTGTTGTTGAAGAGCTGCGTCTTGACGCCGACCTCGAAGCCCTTGGCCTTTTCGGGTTCGAAGGTGAAGTCATCGAGCGAGGTCGCGGCGCCCAGGATGGCGCTGTTGGAGAAGCCGCCCGACTTGTAGGCCGTCTTGTAGCCGCCGTAGATGGTCAGCTGGTCCGTCGGCGTCCAGGTGACGGTCGCTTCGGGCGACCAGTTGTTGAAGGTCTGGTCGGTCGCGAGGCGGACATCGGGCACGATCGCCGCGGTGAGGAACGGATGGACGTAGGGATGGATGAAATAGCTGTCCTTGGTCTCATGCGTGTAGCGCATGCCGCCCGCAATTTCGACCTCGGGCACGATGTCCCAGATCACCTGGCCGAAGCCCGAAATGGTCTCGCCGTCGGTCTCCGAATTCTTGGACATGGCGGTATAGCGCTCGCCCGCCGGCGCGTCGGAGTTCTCGACCCCGGCGAACACCACCCACTGGTCGAATTCGCGCTTGGTCTTCTGGTAATAGACGCCGAGCATCACATTGACCGGGCCGTCATAATCGGTGAGCGCCCGGAACTCGGTGGAGAAGGCGTCCCACTTGGAATTCTCGGTCGCCCAGGTGCCGAAATCGCTGGACTGGAAGTCGCAGGCGCAGAGCCACTGGTTCTTGTTGGTCTGGTAGTTGGTGACCGAGGTGAAGTTGATGTTGTCGAGATTGTAGTTGATGGTGCCCGTCACGCTGAAGGAGCGGTAGCGGTTGTAAAGCTCGCCGTCCCGGGCATAGGGCAGTTCGGCCGCGATTTCCGGCGCGATGTTGTTCTGGAACACCACGAAGTCGCGGAGCGCGGGATAGGTCGGGTTGAGCGTGCTGCGGCCGGTGCTGCTCCGGTAGTTCACGTAGTTCCAGGACGAGTTGTTGTTGTTGTTGCGGTCGAAGCTCGCCTTCAGGGTGGCGTCAAGCCGCTCGTTCGGCTCGAAGCGCAGGGTGACGCGGCCGAGGAGCTCCTCGGTGCCCGGCTGTTCGCTGGCGGACGGCGGCATGATGTGGTTGGTGATGTCCCCCGTCACCATGTCCTGCGTCACGTAGTTCACGGGGCCGCTGCCGTTGTTGTAATAGCCGCCCCACATCTTGCTGCCGCGCACGGCGACGCGAATGCCGAGGGTGTCGGACAGCGGACCGGAGCCCACGGCCTCGCCGATCAGGTCCTCGGCCTCGAACTCGTAGCCGACGCGGGCCATGATCTCCACTTCATCCGTGGGATCGGCGGTGGTGAGCGAGATCACGCCGGCGGTCGCGTTCTTGCCGAAGAACAGCGCCTGCGGGCCTTTCAGAATTTCGGCCCGCTCCATGTCGAAGAAGCCTTCGTTGATGATGCGGCCCTGACCGTAATAGACGCCGTCCACGATCACCGCCACCGATTGCTCGATGCCGATCGAGGTCGAGCTCGAGCCGATGCCGCGCAAGGTGAGCTGAGCGCCCGAGCCGTTGGATGCGCGGCCCACGTTGAACTGGGGCGTGCGCGCCGCGATCTTCTCTAGATTGGTGATGTCGTAGCGTTCAAGCTGCTGCCTGGAGATGGCCGAGACGGCGACCGGCACCGTCTGCAGGCTTTCCTCGCGCTTGCGGGCCGTGATGACGATTTCCTCGAGACCGAAGCTGGTCTTGGCCTCCTGCTGGGCCGCCGCCGGCTCCGCTGCGAGGGCGAGCGCCGTGGTCGCCATCAGAAGCCGGGCATATTTCGCTGAAGTTTTCATTCTGTGACCTCCCAAGAGTTTGGCTTTTGCCCATGGCCGCCGAACAGCTGGGGAGGCACTTCACTGAACGATGAGAACGGCTGTGCGGCGCCTGATGTTATCGCGGCAACGGGCTGCCGGGGTTTTCTTGTCGAGCAAGCGCGCACGGCCCGGATATCCGCAATCCTCCCCAGGTAACGGATCTGTCTCGGGGCCTTATGTTGCGAGATTAGTGTGACCCCCCGGCGCGCGCTACGGTTAATCAGGAAGGCGCGGCCTTTCTATTAAAAAGGATAGTGGTGCGATTCCGGCGGGATGCCGCGCTTTCCGCCGTGACAGGGGCGGTCAACGGGTGTATCTCACGGCAGTCGAAATTCCAGGCGGGGTGATCCGGATGGTCGTGGGATCGGACTTGTTGCTCCTTGCGCTGCTCATGCTGGCGACCGGGGCGGTGGGCGGCGTCATCGCCGGGCTTCTGGGCGTCGGCGGGGGCATCGTGATCGTGCCCGTCCTCGAACTGGCGCTGGGCGTCGCCGGCGTCGATGCCGCGATCCGCATGCATGTGGCGGTGGCAACGTCCCTCGCCACCATCATTCCGACCTCCATCTCCTCCGCCCGCGCCCATCACCGGCGCGGCGCCGTCGATCTTGATCTCGCGCGGCGCTGGGGCGCGCTCGTCTTTGCGGGCGCGGTGCTCGGCACCATCATCGCGGCCTTCGTCACCAGCGCCGTGCTCGCCCTCGTCTTCGCGACCGTGGCCCTGCTGGTTGCCGCCAAGATGATCCTGCCGCTCGATCACGTGACCATCGCGCCGGAGCTGCCGCGGGGTGTTGCCGCGGCGCCCCTGCCGCTTGCGACCGGCACCATCTCGAGCCTCATGGGGATCGGCGGCGGCACCATATCGGTGCCGCTGTTGAGCCTCTTCGGCTATCCCATCCACCGTGCCGTGGGCACGGCGGCGATCTTCGGGCTGGTGATCGGCATCCCCGGCACCATCGGCTACATCGTCTCGGGCTGGGGCGATCCGCGGCTTCCCGCCTTCAGCCTTGGATACGTCAATCTTGCGGGGCTTCTGTTCATCGGTCCCATGACGGCGCTCACGGCGCCCTGGGGCGCGCGCATCGCCCATGCCCTCAGCAAGCGTCATTTGTCCCTGTTCTTCGGGGCCTTCCTGCTGCTGGTCTCGATCCGGATGTTCTACCGCGCCTTCGCCTGATCGACGACCGTGACCCGCGCCTTCATGCCCATGGCCGCGTGCATGAAATGGGTGCAGACCACGCGATATTCGCCAGGGACCAGCGGCACCAGCCGGATCTCGCGGCTGTCGCCCTTGGCGAGCGCCACCTTGCCTTCGGGCGCGAGCTCCTGATCGCTTGCCGCGATGGCCGCCGCGCTGAAGAAGTCGGGGGCTGTGAAGTCATGGCCGCCCGAGCCCTTGTTGACGAGACGCAGGCGATAGGGCTGACGCGCCTTGAGGGCGATCTCGTCGGGCGTGAAATCGTGGTCGCTCAAGGTGACGGTGACGATCGGCGCATTGTTCCAGTCCACCATTTCAAGGACCTCGGCGCTGTCCGCGGGCTGGGTCAGCGGCCGTGAGGGATCGCTGCTGCAGGCCGCAGCCAGGAACAGCGACATGGTGACGGGCAGGATCATGAAACGCATGGGAATTCCTCCGGCAACCCTCGCCCCGTGGGAATAATTCCCGGAAGACGGGTCTGTTCCCGCGAAGATCCCCCCAAAAGGGGGATGTCGCGTGCCCCGGCGCCCGTGCCCTTACCCCCCTTTGGCCGACTTGCGGCCTTGCGCACGCACATGGTTTCCTTCGACGCTGCGGACCGGTATTCAGGGAGGAAGACGTCATGCAACATCTGGAATATGCGCGCAAATTGCCCTATCCGGCGGCGGCCGTATGGGAGCTCGTGGGCGATTTCGCCAATTCCGAAATCGTCGCCGGCTTCGTCGACCGGGTCGAGATCGAGGGCGAAGGCATCGGCATGGAGCGGATCTTCCATCTCCCGGCCCGCCTCGGCGGCGGCGCCGTGCGCGAGCGGTTGGAGGAGCTCGATCCGGTGCTGCGCCGCATCGGCTATCGTCTGACCGACAATGGGCCGCTGCCCTGGACGGGATATTACGGCTCCATCATGGTCACACCCTGCGGGCCGGACGCCTGCGCCATCCTGGTCGATGTGCGCTTCACCCCCATCGGCATCCGGCCGGAAGAGGCGGCGGCCATTTCCATGAGCAACATGGATCATTTCTTCGCGAACCTCGCCCGCATTCTCGATGCCCGGAAGGGGAGAAGCTGAACTGACCCTCTGGGCCGAAACCACCCGGGAAATGGTCTGGACGCCCGCCCTCGACGGGCAGGCCGCGGCGGATTTCGCCGTCATTGGCGCGGGATATGCCGGGCTCTCCGCGGCCCTGACGCTTTCCGCCTCCGGCGCGCGGGTCGCCGTCCTCGAGGCGGAGACGCCTGGCGCGGGAGCATCGGGCCGGAACGCCGCGGGGCTTGCCGGAATCTGGGCCGGGCACGACCCGGCCCGCATCCTCGAGATGTTCGGGGCGGAGCGCGGGGGCCGCATGAACGCCCTCGTCGCCCGCTCGCCCCGACTGGTCGGCGACCTCATCGCACGGCACGGGATCGACGCCGACCTTCGCATGAACGGCATGCTGATCGGCGCCAACGATCCGGCGGCGGCCGACCGGCTGCAGGCGGCGGCCCGCGACTGGACCGCGCTGCAAAACCCCATGGACTGGCTCGATGCGGCGGAGTTCGCCGCCGCTTCCGGCAGCGACCGCTACCGGGGCGGCCTGTTCCTGCATGCGGCCGGCACACTCAATCCGCTGTCCTACGCCCTGGGGCTTGCCCGCGCCTGCGCCGCCGCCGGGGTCGCGATCCATTGCCACAGCCCCGTGATGGCCATCGAGCCCGCGGGCAAGGCCTGGCGGGTGGTGACGCCCAAGGGCCGCATCGTGGCGTCGCGCGTTCTCCTTGCGGCAGGTTCGGCCGCCATGCGGATCCGGCCCGCTCTTGCCGCCTGTTGCTATCCCCTGCACATGGCGGTGGCGGCGAGCGCCCCCATCGATGAAGGGACGGCCAAAAGGCTTTTCCCGCGCGGCCTGCCCCTTGCCGACAGCAGCAGCCTCGACCTGTTCTGGATGATGCAGACGCCCGACCGACGTATCCTCGGTTCCCTCTTTCCTGCGATTGGCTGGGCGAAGCCCGCGGCGGTCGCAGCCCCCTATGCCGCCCGCATCCGCCGCCTGTTCCCCGGTGCCCCGGCCCTTCGCTGGGAACATGCCTGGACCGGCTTGATCGATCTCGTGCCCCGGCGGGTGCCGCAGGTCCTGCAGCTCGCGCCCGGTCTCCATGCCATCCTCGGCTTTTCGGGGCAGGGGATCAATCTGGCGACCGCGCTGGGCGACGCGGTCGCAGGCTATCTCCTGGATGGCGACAGGGAACGCCTTCCCTTTCCCGTCGAGGCGCCGCAAAGGGTGCCGCTTCCCCGGCTGCTTCCCTGGGCCATGCGCCACGTGGCCTTCCCGCTTCTCCGCCTCAAGGCGCGGATCGGCTAGTCCTGAGCCGGTGCTTCCGTCTATAGTGCCCGCAGTTTGCACAGGCTTCCGGCGCGCCGCCGGGAAGAATTTGGTTGACATGTCAAATAATGACGTGAAACATTCTTGCAATAGTAGAGGGAGGGACATGTCCATGTCATTTCGGGGAGCCGCCCTTGCCGCGGCGTTCTGTCTCGCGCTTTCGGCCATGCCCGCCGCCGCGGAGGATCAGGACGCCCCTGTCGTCATCTATGAGGGTCTCTCCCTCATCGACGGCACCGGCCGACCGCCGCAGGACAACATGTCCATCGTCGTCCGCGGCGAACGCATCGACCGCGTCGCGCCCGCGTCGGACATTCCGGATGACCTCAAAAGCAAGGCGAAGCGGGTGGATGCGCGCGGCAAGTTCGCGATCCCCGGCCTCATCGACAGCCATGTCCATATGGCCACGAGCCCGTCGCGGAGCAGCGCCGAGGCGATCCTGCGCCGGCAGCTCTATTCCGGTGTCACGACCGTGCGCGACATGGCGGGGGACGTACGCTTCCTCGCCGACCTTTCGCGCGCGGCGCTCATTCAGGAAATCCCGTCGCCCGACATATATTACGTCGCCCTGATGGCGGGCCCCACCTTCTTCCATGACAAGCGCACCGTGGCGTCCGCGCAAGGGCGCATCCCGGGCGAGGTGCCGTGGATGCTGGGGGTGACGGACGAGACCGACCTCACCCTCGCCGTCGCCCGCGGCCAAGGCACGGGGGCGACCGCCATCAAGGTTTATGCAAACCTTCCGGGGTCGCTGATCGCCAGGATCACGGCAGCGGCCCATGCCCTGAACATGCCCGTCTGGACCCATGCCATGGTGTTCCCCGCGGCGCCTGCGGAGATCGTGGCGGCGGGCGTCGACGTCATGTCCCATGCCTGCCTGCTCGCCTATCATCTCTCCGACGAGAAGCCCGGGCAGTATCACGATCGCAAGCAGCCGGACTATGACAAGCTGGACGCCGACGGGCCCAAGATGCGCAAGCTCCTGCGCGAGATGGCGGACAAGGGCATCATTCTCGATGCGACGCTCCGCATCTATGACATGCGCGAGAAGGCCAGGAAGGCGGACGACGATGCGCCCTTCCCCTTCTATTGCCCCATGCGCTTCGCCGTGCCCCTGATGCGGGCGGCGCGGGAGGAGGGGGTCGAGATCTCCACGGGCACCGACGGACGCACGCCCATTGACAATCCCTATCCGGCGCTCCATGAGGAGCTCGATATCCTCGCCAACACGGTCGGTTTCCCCGCCCTCGAGGTCATCCGCTCGGCGACCCTCGTCGGCGCCATGACGCTCGGCCTCGAGAAGGAAATCGGCACCGTGGAGGCGGGCAAGCTCGCGAACTTCGTGCTGCTTGAAAAGAATCCCGCAGAGGATATAGGCAATCTGCGCACGGTGACGGTGACGGTGAAACGCGGCGTCGCCTATCCGCGATCCGAGTACCGGCCCATCAAGCCGGGCGAGGTGAAGGACGTATTCTGATCCGCGCCGGATGATCCGGGCTGTCCGGGCCGGCGCACAAGAGATTCAGGGAGGAAACCACATGAAAACCACCACGTCGCTCATGGCCCTTCTGGCCGGGATCGGGATCATGACCCCCGCCCTTGCCCAGAACGACGCCTTCGAAGAAATCCTGGTCACCGGCGCCAAGCGCGGCGCCGCCAGCATCCAGGACATTCCCTACAACATCTCCGCCGTCTCCGGCCTGACGCTGGAGCGCGCCCGCATCGACGATCTCAACGACATCTCGCGCGTGGTGCCGGGCCTTTCCATGGTGGACGGCGGCCCCAGCAACAAGCAGATCGTGGTGCGCGGCCTGTCGGCCACCGCCGGGACCGAGCAGGTGAGCGTCTATTACGACGAAATCCCGGCGGCGGGCATCGGCGGCACCAACGTCAACCAGACCGACCTCAGGCTCTTCGACCTCGAGCGCGTCGAGGTGCTGCGTGGCCCGCAGGGGACGCTCTACGGCGCCGGGTCGCAGGCGGGGACCATCCGCTACATCATGAACAAGCCGGATGCGTCCGGCTTCGCCGCGGCGGTGGACGGCAGCCTCGGCTTCCGGTCGCGTGACGGGGGCGAGCGGCTCAATCTCAACGCCATGGTCAACGCGCCGGTGGTGAACGACATCCTGGCGATCCGCGCCGTCGGCTACTACCGCAACACCGACGGCTTCCTCGATCGCCCCGATCTCGGCATCGACGGCTCCGACAAGGAAGAGACCTACGGCGGCCGCGTCATGGCCCAGCTCAATATCGGCGAGAACACCACGTTCCTGGCGTCCGCCTACTACCAGGACACGACGGTCGACGACAATCCGCGCGGGCTGCCCGATCGCGACGTCAAGCCCGGCTTCGTGCTGGAGCCGTTCGACGATGAGGTCGAGATGTACAACCTCACCCTCGAACATGATCTCGGCTGGGGCTCGGTGACGGCGACCGGCTCGCTGTTCAAGCGCTATACCTTCTATACCTTCGACCAGTCGCAGTTCACGCCGGGGCAGTCCAACCGCATCAACCAGCCTGCGGACACCGAAACCTACAGCGCCGAACTGCGCTTCGCGTCCAACTTCAACGGCCCTGTCCAGATCGTCGCGGGTCTGTTCTATCAGGATCGCGAACGTCATTCCGACAGCTACGGCACCTTCATCGACGAGGCGGTCGGCCATCCCGATGCCCGCGATCCGTTCTTCCACAACGTGATCGACGAGAACTTCACCAACAAGGCAGCGTTCGGCGAGCTGACCTTCGACGTCACCGACCGGTTGAGCCTGGTCGCCGGCGTGCGTGCCTTCAAGCTGAAGCGCGACGCCCAGAACACCCTGCTCGCCGACATCTTCGGCCGGCCCCTCGGCCCCGAGCCGGTGCGCTATTCGGAAGTGAGCGACGAGGTCTATCGCTTCCAGATCTCCTATGACCTGTCCGACGACGTTCTCGTCTATGCCACCTATTCCGAAGGCTTCCGCGAGGGCGGTGAAAATCCCCTCGGTCTCGTCGGCGAGATTCCGCGGAGCTACGACCCGGACTATGTGAAGAACTATGAAATCGGCGCCAAGACCGAGCTTTTCGATCGCCAGCTGATCTTCAACTTCGCCGCCTACTACATGCAGTGGAAGGGCATCCAGGTGGCCATGCGCGACGAGACCGCGGCCTTCGAATACACCGCCAATGCGGGCGAAGCCGAACTTTACGGCTTCGAGATCGAAGGCACGCTGCGCCCCCGCGCGCTTCCCGGCTTCAGCGCCGACTTCAGCTTCCGCTGGTCCGAGCAGGAGCTGACGGAAGACAACCCGAACGCCATGCTGGGCGATCCTTTCGCCGGCCGCAAGGGCGAGCGCATCCCCAACACCTTCCCCGTCCAGGCGAGCATCGGGGTCGAGCAGCGCTTCCCCATCGCGAGCTTCGACGGCTTCGTCCGCGCCGACGTGTCGTATACCGGCAAGGCCCATACCCAGTTCAACCCGGCGGATCCGAGCGACCGGGTGTGGGGCGACTTCTTCCTGACCAATCTGCGCATCGGCGTGGAGGAAGAAGCCTGGAGCGCCTCGGTCTATGCCCGGAACCTGTTCAACGAGCGTGAGCCCCTGTCCTGGTCCGTCCAGGTGCGGCCGGGGATTCCGGACCTGATCCAGACCACGCCGCCGCGCGAGGTGGGGATCCAGCTCGGCTACCGGTTCTGAGCACAAAAGGGGAGACGGAGATGACGATGGACAAGACGGAACAGCTCATGGCGCTCGACCGCCGTTCGTTCCTGGCCCTCGGCGCGGCGGGGGCGCTCACCCTGCCGTTCGGGCTTGCCGGGGCGGGGAGCGCCGCGGCGGCCCCCGCCGGCGGCTTCGACCGCTGGCCGGGGCTCAAGAACCCCATCGTCATCAACGCCCTCGGCGGGATCAGCAACCCCAATCTCCGGCTCATGGAGCGGAAGAAGGATGCCGATCCCAAGGCGATCCTCGATGACGCGCGGCGCGCCATCGACGACCGGGCGCTGAAGGAGGCGCTGGAATCGGGGCTCACCGCCGTCAACGTCACCCTGGGCTATGTGGCGGGCGACATGGAGCCGTTCGAATACACCATCGCCGAAATCGCCCGCTGGGACGCCACCATCCGCGAGAAGTCGGACCAGCTCCTCAAGGTGCTGTCCGCCGCCGACATCCGCCGCGCCCACGCGAAGCGGAAGGTGGGCGTCATCTACGGCTTCCAGAACGCCGCCATGATGGGCGACAATGCGGAGCGGGCGGACATCTTCGCCAATCTCGGCGTCCGCATCATCCAGCTCACCTACAACGTGCGCAACCAGCTGGGCGATGGCTCCATGGAGGCGGAGAACCGCGGCCTCACCCCCTTCGGGATCGAGGTTGTGGAACGCCTGAATGCCAACCGCGTCATCGTGGACCTGAGCCACAGCGGCGAGCGCACCTGCCTCGATGCCATCAGGCATTCCAAGCAGCCCATCGCCATTACCCATACGGGCTGCCGGGCGCTTGCGGATCTCCCCCGCAACAAGACCGACGAGGAGCTGCGCGGCGTCGCCGAAAAGGGCGGTGTCGTCGGCATCTATTTCATGCCCTTCCTCAAGGTGGAGTCGCGCCCGACGGCGGATGACGTGATCGCCCATATCGAACATGCCGTCAATGTCTGCGGCGAGGACCATGTGGGGATCGGCACCGACGGCTCGGTGACCCAGATCGACGACATGGAGCTCTATCAGGAGGCGCTCCGCGAGGAGGTGGAGGCGCGGCGCAAGGCCGGCATCGGCGCCAAGGGCGAGCGGCCGGACACCTATCCCTTCATCCTCGACCTCCGCGGCCCCGAGCAGTTCCGCAAGCTCGCCCATCTTCTGTCAAAGCGCGGCCACAAGGCGGCGCGAATCGAGAAGATCCTGGGCGGCAACTTCCTGCGCTACATGGGGGACATCTGGGGCGCCTGAGCCCCGGATGGCGAATGGGCGATGGCGCCAAACGCCAAGGCATCCCACTCGTCCTGGCCGGGCCTCGACGACCCGCTGGTCGTCAACGCGCTCGGATGGATCAGCAATCCGAACCTGCGTCTTGAAAGGCGGGATGATCGGGCGCGCAGCAAGGCGATCCATGACGACGAGCGGCGGGCGATAGATGCCCGCGCGCTCGCGGAAGCACGACAGTCGGGTATCACGGCCGTCAATGTCACGGTGGGATACGTTGCCGGGGACATGGAACCCTTCGAATACACGGTTCGCGAGATTGCGCTTTGGGACGCCCTTGTTCGCAGCCGGCCGGACGATCTGGTGAAGGTATTGAACGTCGCCGATATTCGTCGCGCAAAGGCCGAAGGCAAGATCGGCATCATCTACGGCTTCCAGAACGCAGCCATGATGGGCGACAATGCGGGACGGGTCGATATCTTCGCCGATCTCGGGGTGCGCGTCATACAGCTCACCTTCAATATCCGCAATCAGCTGGGTGACGGCTCCATGGTGGCGGAAAACAGGGGGTTGACCGATTTCGGCCGCGCGGTGGTGGAGCGGCTGAACGATCGCCACCTGCTTGTGGACCTCAGCCACAGCGGCGAGCGGACTTGCCTTGACGCCATCAGCCATTCACGCGATCCGGTGGCGATCACCCACACGGGCTGCCGGGCGCTCTGCGACCTGCCGCGCAACAAGTCGGATGCGGAGCTTCGGCGTCTTGCGGACAAGGGCGGGGTCGCCGGCATCTATTTCATGCCGTTCCTGACGCCGGACGGCAGGCCCACGGCGGACGACGTGGTCCGGCACATCGAGCATGCCGTCAATGTCTGCGGCGAGGATCATGTGGGGATCGGCACCGACGGACCGGTGACCGCCATCGACGATCTTGCGCTCTATGAGGAGGCGCTCCGCGCGGAAGTGGAGGCGCGGATGCGGGCCGGAGTCGCCGCCAAGGGCGAGCGGGCGGACACCTACCCCTTCGTGCTCGACCTCCGCGGCCCCGATCAGTTCCGGAAACTTGCGCATCTTATCGCCCGGCGCGGCCACAAGGCGGCGCGCATCGAGAAAATCCTCGGCGGCAACTTCCTGCGCCTGATGTCCGAGGTCTGGCGCGTCTGAACCCACCCGTAAAGCAAGGAACTTCACGTGTCTGAATCCAGTATCACCTTTGTCAATACGGTCCTTGTGCCGGGCGGGCTCATCGCCATCATGTTCAGCCTGGGGCTGACGCTCACGCTTGCGGATTTCGGCCGCCTGTTCGAGCGCCCGCGGGCGATCTTGGCGGGCCTCAGCGGCCAGTTCCTGGCGCTGCCGCTCCTCGGCCTGCTGATCGCCGCGCTTTTCCGCCTACCGCCCGAAATGGCCATGGGTCTTTTCATCCTGTCGGTGTCGCCCGCAGGGGTCACGTCCAATGCCGTCACCTTCGCGGCGCGGGGCAATGTGGCGCTCGCGGTGACGCTCACCACGCTCACCAGCATCATCACGGTGGTGACGACGCCCCTCCTGATCGCCTGGGCGCTCGGCTTCTATTTCGGCGGCGGCGATGCGCCGGAGCTTTCGGTCTCCCGCACCATGGCGCAGCTCTTCCAGATGACGGTGCTGCCCATCGCCCTCGGCATGCTGATGCGGCGCTTCACGCCCGGAATCGCCGACCGGCTCGTCAAATGGCTGCGGCCCACCTCCATCATCATCCTGATCGCGGTGATCCTGTTCTCGGTCCTCATCAGCGCCGAGCTGGTGCTCGCCAACCTCATCCATGCGGGGCCCGCCGCCTGGCTCCTCAATATCGCGGCCATGTGCGTCGGCGTGCTCATCGCCCGGGCCTTCCGGCTGGATGATACCGACAGCATGACGGTGGGGATCGAGGTCGGCGTCCAGAACGCCACCATGGCCACCTTCCTGTCGCTGTCGGTGCTCAATTCCTGGGCGCTCGCCATCACGCCCACGATCTACGGCGTGCTGATGATCATGAATGCGGGCTTTCTCGTCCGCTATTTCCGCTGGAAGGCGCGGCGGGCGGGCGCCTGACCCGCATCAGGGCAGGGGGAAGCGCCGCGCGACCGGCATCACCAGAAGCGCGTTCACCACCATGATGATGCCGTAGATGGTGGGGGCCGCCGCCATGTCGCTCCGCTGCAGCAGGGCGACGGCGACGAAGGTCGCCATGGTGGCGTTCTGGACGCCAAGCTCGATCACCAGCGTCGTGCGCTGCCGGGGCGAGAGCACGAATTGCTGGCTGAGCCACAGGCCGAGCGCCATGGCCGCCGCATTCATCAGCAGGGCCACGGGGCCCATCCCGACGATGTTGCTGGAGACCATGGTCCAGTTGGTGAGCACCGAAAAGGTGATGGTGGTAAGCAGAATGCCGAACGCCGCGGGGCGCAGCCAGAGGAGCAGCCGGATCGCAAGCCCTGGAAGATAGAGGCGGGTTGCGAGCCCCGCGATGATGGGCGGCGCCGTGAACAGGAAGAGCTTGCTGGTCGCGCCCCGGAAATCCAGCATGGGAAGCTCCACCTCGGGATGAAAGGTGCGGAGCGCCAGCATGATGAACAGCGGCGTCGTGATGATGCCGATGAAGCTCGAGACCGTGGTGATGGCGATGGAAAGCGCCACGTCAGCCCGCCCGATGAAGGCCAGCACGTTGCCGGTGACCCCCGCGGGGCAAGCGGCGATCACGATCAGGCTGATGGCGAGCTCCGGCGGCAGCGGCACGGTCAGCGCGATGAGGAAGGCGATCGCGGGAAGGCCGACGAGCTGCCCCACGAGCCCTGCGAACAGCGCGCGGGGAAAGCGGAGCAGCCGCTGAAAATCCATGAGATTGAGGGACAGCCCCAGGCTGTACATCAGGGCGAAAAGGCCCAGCGGCAGGAGCATCCGTGTGACGAACTCGCTCATGATCCGTCCTCCTGCCCGGCCGGCGCCGCGGCTATCTCAAGCCGTTCCGTTGCGCCCGTTTCAACCGGCCCAGAATGTTGAACAGGACTTCCCGCTCTTCCGAGGAGACTTCTTCAAGCGCCGCCGCGACCCAGGCGGAATAGTTGGACGACATGTCCCGGTAAAGCTGCCGCCCCTTGTCGGTAAGCGCCACCTGGAAGCTCCTCCGGTCGCGGGGATTGAGCCGCCGCTTGATGAGCTCTTCCCGCTCCATGCGGTTGAGAAGGGCTGAAATGCCCCCGGCCGTATCCAGGAGCCGCCGCGTCAGATCCCCCACCGAGATCCATTCCTCCCCATAGTCATGGATCTGCGCCAGAACGTCGTAGCGGGAAAGGCTCTGGTGATAATTGCTGTGGAGCGCGGAGCTGATATTGCGCTCGATGGACTTGTAGCACTGCAGCAGCTGGTGCCAGAGCGATACCGCAGCGTCGGTGCTGTCCGCCCCATTCTCGGCCATGGCTGTTCTCCAGGGTCCCCGATTGTGGCGTTGACGCCACAGGCTTTGACTTTTATGCGTTCGCCCGAGCATAGGCGAAAATGGGGATGAGGACAATCTTCGAGACTCCTCAGAGACTTGGGTTTTACGGCGGAAAAGTCACGTTCTTTTGAAGCCCTGCTCCCCTTTCATACACAAAAGGGATATGGCAAAAAGGTCTAAGGTTGCGATGGGGGCCATGACAGGGTTGGAACAAAAGCCGGGCGACCGCGTCTCCTCAAGCGGGGGACCTCGGGTCCGGTCTCGGCACCCAGGGAAATTACGGCCCATATCCGGGTCAGTAGCGTAGGAGACCCAGATGCGGGTTCTGATCGTGGAAGACGAAGCCATCCTCGCGATGGATCTCGAGATTCTGCTCGTCGAACAGGGATATGACGTCTGCGACGTCGCGAGGGATGCCGACGAGGCACTGATGAAGGCCGCCCTTCATCGACCTGACATCACCCTGATGGACATCCGCCTCGCCCATGGCACCAACGGCATCGACGCGGCGAAGCGGATCCGTGACATGCTTGGCATCCCGTCCGTTTTTGTCACGGGCAACATGACCCGCAGCCAGATGGAGGCGCTGTGCTCGCTGGATCCGGCGGGCGTCCTCTCCAAGCCCGTCGGGCCCGCCTGTCTCCAGACCGTGCTGCGCCGCGCGGCGGACCGTCATCTCACCGCCTGACCGGCTCAGATCGGAACCCTCCGCCCCGTCATCTGTTTCTTGGTAGCACGGGCCGCAACCGGCGGCCCGGACATTCAGGAGAAACAGAGATGGCCAACGAGCGTCACGGGCAGAATTTCGTGGACCAGCGCGCCCGCCCCGAAGATCGGGATGATGAGGGCGCGACGCAGAAGCAGCAGCAGCAAAGAAGCTCCCTCGAGGAATCGAACCGCGCGGGCGGTCAGCCGGAACTGCGCCCCGAGATGCGCGACGAGGAAACCCACTTGAGGAAAGGCGGCGACAGGCCGGTCACGGAAAAGGGCGCCGCGCCTTCGGATCCTGAAGGCGCCCATGAAGGGGCGCAGGACCGGGTGGAGATCGCAAGCGACGATTCCTTCCCCGCCAGCGATCCGCCCTCATGGATCGCCCGGCCGTCCAGGAAGGACAAGAAATCGGGTTGAACATCGAAGCCGCTCCCTGGAGAAAAGCCGCGTTTCCATATGGAAGCGCGGCTTTTACTGCGCTCAATGGGGCGGAAGTCCAGGGCTCAATTCCACCTTGACCGAACCCGCATCCCGCCGGTCGAAGGCTTCATAGGCTTCGATGGCGTTATCCATGGGCTCGATCTGCGTCAGCACCGCCAGGGGATCGATCATGTCGGCCCGCACCAGCTCGATGAGGTGGGGGATGTATTTGCGGTGGTTGCAGTTCCCCATCTTGAGGGTGAGATTCTTGTTCATGGCGGCGCCGATGGGGAAGCTCGTGGCGTTCGGCGGATAGACGCCGATGATGGAAAGGGTCCCGGCCTTGGCCAGCGCTTCGGTGCACCAGCGAAGGGCCTGGCTCGGCCCGTCGCCCGGATGCCAGTTGCCGTTCTTCGGGCGCTGGTTGGGAGCCACTTC
Source organism: uncultured Sphingomonadales bacterium (assembly GCA_964508185.1). GTDB lineage: Bacteria > Pseudomonadota > Alphaproteobacteria > Sphingomonadales > Govanellaceae > CAZDSS01. The sequence continues at coordinate 32,243 of CAZDSS010000007.1, read as the reverse complement.
CTCGATTTCGCGCCGGAAATCGTCCGCAAGCTTCCGCGCGTCCCGCGCGGCGGGGCCGTGATGGGCATGCATGGCGTCGATGCCGACGGCGTCGATGGCGCGATCCACCCCGATCCCGCCCGTGAGCTTGATGATGGTTTCGACCGGATCCTCCTCCTCGAAATTGATGATCTCGGCCCCCTGACGCTGGGCCATGGCGAGGCGGTCGGGATAGCAATCGACGGCAAGGACCCTGCCCGCGCCCATGAGCATGGCGCTCGCGATGGCGAACTGTCCCACGGGACCGCAACCGAACACGGCGACCGTATCGCCGTCCTTGATTTCGGCGTTCTCGGCCCCGAACCAGCCGGTGGGAAAGATGTCGGACAACAGGATCGCCTGATCATCGGAGATCTCGGGCGGCAGCTTGACCATGCCCACATGGGCGAAGGGAATGCGCGCGCGCTCGGCCTGCAGGCCATGGAACGGGCCGGTGGGGCCGGGGCCGCCGAAAAAGGCGGTGCCCGCGCGGTTGCCGCCGGGATTGGCCTGGTCGCACTGGGCGTAATAGCCTCCCCGGCAGTAGGCGCAGACGCCGCAGGCGATGGTGGAGGCGATCACGACGCGATCGCCCTCCTTGAAATTGCGCACCATCGAGCCCAGTTCCTCTACGACGCCGACGCCCTCATGCCCCAGGATCGTGCCCGGCTTCATGTCCGCCAGGGTGCCGCGGACCATGTGGATGTCGGTGCCGCAGATGGCCGAGGCCGTGAGCCGGACGATGGCGTCGGTGGGTTCCTTGATCCTCGGCTCCGGCACGTCTTCAAGGCGAATGTCGCCCACTCCGTAATAGACCACGGCCTTCATTTCCGGACTCCCTTCCTGTTACCAGCGACTGGCCAGTGAACGTCGGGCCCGGGCGTCTGTTCCCGCAAACGAGGCGTAGGTTTTGGATCTCCTGTCGCGTATAAGACCACGGAACACATTCTCTGGTGCAGAAGAAAGCCATGGCAGGTCTGAGCAAGTCATTTGGGTCGGGGCGGTTGCGCCGCTATCTCGTGCCGGCGATCATTGTGGTCGCCGTCGCTGGGGCGGCGTTCATGCTCCTTTCGCTCCGCAACGGCGGCAATGCGGCGATCCCGCCCGATCGCATCGCCGAGGTGCGGCGCGGCAGCCTCGAGGAGACGGTGACCGCCCTCGGCAAGCTGGAGCCCAAGGAATATGTGGATGTGGGCACCCAGGTCTCGGGCCAGCTCAAGAAGCTCCATGCCAAGGCCGGCGACCGGGTGGAGGCGGGGGATCTTCTGGCCGAGATCGACCCCCGGATCTATCTCGCCCAGATGCAGGCCCAGGAAGCGCGGCTTGCGTCCCTCCAGGCCCAGTTCGCCCAGGTCAAGGCCGAGCATGAGCTTGCGGTCCAGCGCCATGCGCGGAACGAACGCCTCATCAAGAGCCAGGCCATCAGCCGCGAGGCTTACGAGGTGAGCCTTGCGGAGCAGCGGGTGGCCGAAGGGCGGATCAAGGCGCTTGAGGCCCAGATCGCCGAAGCGGAATCGACGCTTGAAGGCAGCCGCACCAATCTCGAATACACCCAGATCTATGCACCCATCAGCGGCACCGTGGTGGCCGAGTCGGCGCGGGAAGGGCAGACGCTCAACGCCAACCAGACGGCGCCCGTCATCCTGCAGCTCGCCAATCTCGACGTCATGACCATCCGCGCCCAGGTGGCGGAAGCGGACGTCATGCGGCTGCGCCCGGGCATGCCCGCCTATTTCACCACCCTCGGCACCGGCGACCGGCGCTTCCGGGGCGCCGTGCGCCAGATCCTGCCGTCGCCCGAAGTGGTGAACGAGGTGGTGCTCTACATCGTCCTGATCGACGTGGACAATCGGGACAACCAGCTGATGAGCGGCATGAGCGCCCAGGTCTTCTTCCAGGTGGATGCGGCGGAAAACGTGCCGCTCATTCCGGTCACCGCCCTCGGCAGCCGGGTCCCCGGCGAACGGGCCACGAAGGGCAGGGAGGACGAGGGTACGACCCCGACGACCCGCTATGAGGTGCAGGTGGTGACGCCCAATGGCGATACCGTCCAGCGCATCGTGGATATCGGCCTCATGACCCGCAGCATGGCCGAGGTGCGCGGCGGTCTCGAAATCGGCGAAAAGGTCCTGCTGTCGGAAGCCCGCCCGGCTGGTGCGGCGCGGCCGGGGAATGCCGGGCCGCGCATGATGACGCCGCGTCTGGGGCCCGGCCGGTGAAGGCGCTCGCCCCAGATCCGCGCGCGGACGCGGCGACGGCGGAGCCGATCCTCTCGCTCTCCGGCGTCAGCCGGTATTACGAGAGCGGCGACACCCAGATCCGCGCCCTCGACAATGTGTCGCTCGAGGTCCGGCCCGGCGAATTCGTCGCCATCATGGGCCAGTCGGGCTCGGGCAAGTCGACCCTCATGAACATCCTCGGCTGTCTCGACCGCCCGACGGCCGGCACCTACAAGGTCGCGGGCCGGGATGTGGCGAAGCTCAGCCGCGACGAGCTTGCGGCGCTCCGCCGGGAGACCTTCGGCTTCATCTTCCAGCGCTACAATCTTCTCGCGACCGCAAGCGCCCGGGAGAATGTGGAAATCCCCGCGGTCTATGCGGGCGCGCCGCGCGCCGTCCGCGGCCCGCGGGCGGAGCAGCTGCTGACCCGCCTCGGCCTCGGCGACCGTGTGAGCCACCGCCCGTCGGAACTCTCCGGCGGCCAGCAGCAGCGGGTGGCGATCGCCCGGGCGCTCATGAACGACGCGCCCATCATTCTCGCCGACGAGCCCACGGGCGCCCTCGACAGCCGCAGCGGCGAGGAAGTGCTGGCCCTGCTCTCGGAACTTCATCGCGAGGGGCGCACCATCCTGCTCATCACCCATGATGCGGCGGTGGCGGCCCATGCGGAGCGCATCATCCATATCCGCGACGGCAAGATCATCGAGGACAGCCGCCAGCGGGAGGCCGAGGCGACGGCGCCGCCCCGCCTGCCGCGGACGACCTTGACGAGCGACGGCGGCCTGTCGGCGATTGTGGAGGCGCTTCATACGGCGGTGCGGGCGCTTCGCGCCAACCTGTTCCGCACGGCGCTCACCCTTCTCGGCATCATCATCGGGGTCGCGGCGGTGATCGCCATGCTCGCGATCGGCGACGGCAGCAAGCAGCAGATCCTCAGCCAGATGAGCGCCATGGGAACGAACTTGCTGTCCATCCGCCCGGGCGCGCCGGGCATGCGGGGAACGGGGGACATCATCACCCTGGTGCCCGCCGATGCGGACGCGCTCCTTGCCCTGCCCAACGTGGATGCGGTGCTTGCCGAGCGTTCGGGACGCTTCCCCCTGCGCTACGGCAACCGCGACCATCAGACCCAGGTCCAGGGGGTATCCCCCAGCTTCACCCGGGTGCGCGACTGGCCCGTGGCCGAGGGGCAGTTCTTCACCGACCGCGACATGCGGAGCTATGCGCCCGTCGTCGTCCTCGGCAGGACGGTGGCCAAGAACCTGTTCCCCGACGGCGACAGCCCGATCGGCCGCTATGTGCTGGTGCGCAACGTGCCGTTCGAGGTCATCGGCGTCATGGCCGAAAAGGGCGCGTCCGCCATGGGGCAGGACCAGGACGATGCGGTGATCGTGCCACTCACCACCGGTCTCGTGCGCCTGTTTGGCATGAATTATGTGAGCAACATCACGGTCCGCGTCGACGACGTGGCGAAGATCGACCAGACGGAAGAGGCGATCCGCAATCTTCTGATGGAGCGCCACAAGGCGGAGGATTTCAGCGTCCGCAACATGGCGTCCCTCATCGACATGGTGAGCGAGGCGCAGAATACCCTGACGGCGCTCCTGGGCGCGGTCGCCGCCATATCGCTTCTCGTCGGCGGCATCGGCGTCATGAACATCATGCTGGTGAGCGTCACCGAACGCACGCGGGAGATCGGCATCCGCATGGCGACGGGCGCGCGCATGCGCGACATCCTGCTGCAGTTCAATATCGAGGCGGCCATGGTCTGCGCCCTCGGCGGCGTGTTCGGCATCCTGCTCGGGATTGCGACCGGCCTCGTCCTCCGGGCGACGGGCATGTCCATCGCCTTCTCGCTGCCGCCGGCGGTGCTTGCCTTCGCCTGCGCCTTCGCCACCGGCCTCATCTTCGGCTATCTCCCGGCGCGCAAGGCGGCGCGGCTGGATCCCGTGGTGGCCCTTGCCTCGGAATAGGGCGGAAAGACATCATGAAAGCGCACAAGACCTTCCCCCTGGCGGCTTCAGTGCTGGCGCTCGCGCTCGCGGGCTGCAGTCTCACGACGCCGGTCAAGACCCCGGGCGACCTTTCGACCCCCGCATGGCGGGACGAGGTCGCCACGACCGATGCGGCGATCGACCCCGAATGGTGGCGCGCCTTCGGGCGCGACGAGCTCACCGGCCTCATCGCGGCGGCGCTGGCGGAGAACACCGACATGCAGCAGGCCCTTGCCCGCATCGAGCAGGCGCGGGCGCGGCTCAGGATCGCGGGGGCGAGCCTCTATCCCGCTGTTGGCGCAGGGGGCAGCATCGGGCGCGACTGGTCGGAGCCCTTCGGCGACGACTCGTCGGGCCGCAGCTCGGCGCGCGGCAGCCTCAGCGTGAGCTACGAGATCGATCTCTGGGGCGCCAATGCCGCAAGCCGGGATTCGGCGCGCCTCCGCGCGCTCGGCAGTGAATACGACCGGGCGGCGCTCGCCCTCGTGATTGCATCCGATGTGGCGCAGATCTATGCGGAGGTCCTGTCCCTCAACGACCGTCTTGAGATCAGCCGCAACCGGCTCGCCAATGTGCGGGAAATTCTCGACCTCGTGGAGATCCGCTTCCGCGAGGGCGCGGTGTCGGGGCTGGAGCTCGCCCAGCAGCGGGGCGAGCTTGCAAGCCTCGAGGCGACAATCGCCAATCTCGAACGGCAGCGCACCGCGGCGGTCAACGAGCTTGCGGTGCTCACGGGCCGCGCGCCGCAGGAATTCCCGGCGCCCGCCGGGTCGCTCAACGATCTCGCCCTGCCGGCGCCGGTGATCCATCCGCCGGCCCTTCTCCTCACCCGCCGGCCGGACCTTGCGAGCGCCGAAGCGGCGCTGCGCGCGGCGCATGCCGATATCGCGGTGGCGCGCGCCGCCTTCTTCCCGTCGCTCACCATCGGCGGGGACCTGAGCGTCGCCGCCAATCCCATCAGCGCGGCCGCGACCACGGCGGCGGGCATCGTGGGCTCGCTTTCCGCCCCCATCTTCGAGGGCGGGCGTCTCAGCGGCAATCTCGCCCTGTCGAAGGCGGCGCGGGACGAGCTTGTGGCGAGATATCGCGGCGCCGTCCTCCAGTCCTTCCGCGAGGCGGAGGACGCCATGGCGGGGCTGAGGAGCGCCGAAGCGCGCAATCTGGCCTACGAGGAGGCGACGAAACAGGCCCAGATCGCCTATGACATCTCCCGCGAGCGGTTCGAGGTCGGGAGCATCGACTTCCTGACCCTGCTCGACGCCCAGCGCAGCCTGTTGCAGGCCCAGGAAAACCTGATCGTCGCCCGTCAGGACCGCCTCGCCGCCATCATCCAGCTCTACAAGGCCATGGGCGGCGGCTGGACGGCCGATGCCGCAGCGGACATGGCGGCCGCCGGATTGTGACGATCCGGCGGGCGCCTCACCCGCTCAGTCCTTCTTCTTCAGCTTGTCGAACAGGCCCTTGACCTTGTCTTCGGTCTTCGCGGGCGCGTCCGCATCCGCGCCGTCCTCGCCCTTGCCGCCCTGCAGCTTGTCCTGCAGCATGCCCTTGAGCTTGTCCTTGGCGATGTCGCCCGCGCCGGTATCCTTGCCGATGCACATGGAGCCGAGCACCACGCAGGGCGCGGGCTCCATGATGGTGCCGGAAAGCCGCACCCGGCCGCCGATGCCGCCGCTGGCTTCCTGCTTGGCGAAGGAGCGCACCTCGGCCTCATAGGCAAGGCCCGTGGTGCCGAGATTGATGTCCCCGGCGCCCGACATGGTGAGAAGCGCCCGCTGATTGACGAGCGGCCCCACCATCTTGAGGTCATCATTGTGGATGACGCCGTCCTTGGCCTGGAAGGTGGCGGAAAGCGACGTGAACTTGGTGCTCTTGTTGACCTCGCCGCGGCCGCCGAACATGGCGGCAAGGCCCTGAAGGCTTCCCAGAAGATTGCCGCTCGTGAGGTTCTTCAAAAGGTCCGCGCCGCCGGTCTTGGCACCGTTGGCGATCTGCTCGATGATCCCGGCGATTTCCGCAAGGTCCACGCCCTTGAGGGTGCCGTCCGTGAAGGTGAAGGCGCCGTTGCCGTTGAGGGACGAGACGATGTCCTTCTGGCTCGCGCCGCGGCCCGCAAGGCTGAAATTGGTCTTGAGGCTGCCGGACAGGCGTTCGAACCCGCCCGCATCGCGCAGGAGCGGCTCGCCCGCAACGCCCGCCAGGTCGAACTTGGCGGCGATCGCCGGGACCGACCCGCTCGCATCCACCGTCAGGCTGCCGCTGCCCGAGCCGTCATAGAGGGCCATCTCCTTGAGGTTCGCGGCGAGCACGCCATTCTTGAGGTTGAGCTCGAGATCGCTCTTGCCGATGGTGATGTCCCGGAACTTGAGCGAGCCGGTGCGGAAGGAGAGCGCCATGTCCGCCGCCTTGAGGCCGCTCAGGTCCAGGGGCTCGGTGCTCCAGCCGGTCCATTCGGGCGTCTCCTCGGGCTCCGGCGGCAGATAGGGGTTGAGATCGAGGGCGTCGGTCACAAGCTCGCCCCGGATCATGGGCCGCGCCCCGCCGGTCTCGAGCGTCACGCCCCCCTTGGCGCGGAGGGCATCCAGCGCGAGATCCACGTTGGTGAAGCCGTAGCGGTTTTCCCGCACGGCAAGATCGCCCGCGATGGAAAGCGGCCCAAGCCCGGTGCCGGGGGCTTCGAGCGGCTCCGCAAGCCAGGCGGCAAGCTCGCGGATCGACGGGGTGGAAAGCTTCGCCTTGCCGTCGGCTTCAATGGCATCGCCCATGCGCGCGGTGCCGTCGAGGGAGAAGTCGATGAGATCGGAATCGATGCTGGCCGCAACCTTCTCGCCCCTGCCTTCCATCAAATTGCGAAGATTGTTGGTGCTGATCGCAAGGGCCACCTTCTTGCCCTTCCAGACGAGGTCGCCCTCGCCCTTGAACGGCGCGTCATAGGCGGGAAGGGACGCACGCAGATTGATGTTCTTCACCTCCATCCGCTCGGGGCCGGAGGCGGGATCGAGATAGGTGACGAGGCCGTTCGAGATGCGGAAGTCGCCGAGCTGCAGCTTCTCGATCATGGAGCCGATGTCACCGCTCTCGGCAGGTTCGGGTGACGCGGGCTCCTTCGCCGCCGTGTCAAACTCCCAGTTGCCGCGGCCGTTCTTGTCCCGCTCCAGGTGAATGACCGGCTCGACCAGGGTGAAGCCCTTGATCTGCATCTTGCCGGACAGAAGCGGCATGAGCGCGACCGAAAGCTTCAGTTCCTTGAGGGTCGCCATCTGCGGCTCCTTGGACGCCGGCCAGTTGGCGAAGCGCACATCCTCGGCGCTCAACGCGATGTTGGGAAAGAGCGACAGGCTGAGGGGACCCGCGATCACGAAGTCGCGGCCCGTGCTGGACTTCACCTGCGCCGCGATCTCCTCCTTGTATTTGTCGACCGGTATGAGGAAGGGAATGACAATGACGGCGAGGATGACGAGCGCCAGAATGACGCCGAGCGCAATCAGGACTTTCTTCATGACGGGCCTCCCAAAGCAGGCGATACAACCCGGATAGTTTATGGCCGTTCGGACGGGAAGACCATAGAAAGCAACGACTTCGCGCCATCGGCCCAAAGAAGAACGGGGAAAAGCCTGGCTTTTCCCCGTCTCCTGAACGACCCAAAAATCAGGTGGATGCTAGCGTCCGCTCGATTTCTGGCTGCCGCTCGATCCCGAGCTCGACCCTGAGCTCGATCCCGAGCTCCGGTTCCCGCTCTGGCTCTGCTGCTGCTGGCCGCTGCTGCGCGACGAGCCGCTCGACGAGCTGCCGGACTGTTTGCTGCCCGAGCTTCCGCTCTTGCTGCCACTGCTTTGGGACTTCTGTGATTGTGCCATTAAAGCCTCCTAGGTCTTCCCATATCCGCCGCCGGGGCGGACGCAGAATCAACGAAGGCGCACAATGTTTGTTCCACCGGCTTGTGGGAGCCATGCGGGCTGCCGCATGGTTACGGCTCCGGCGGCGGCGCGCCGCCGTTGGATAGCCATTCCCCCACGATCACCCTTCCGGTGGCAAAGATCGGCACGGCGATGAAGATGCCGATGAGGCCGAGCAACTTGCCGCCGAGCAGCACGGCGAAGATGACGACGACGGGCGGCAGCTGCACGCGCATGCCCACGAGCTTGGGCGTCAGGATGCTGCTTTCGATGAATTCCCCGATCGCATAGGTTGCCGTGATGCCGAGCATGAGGCCGGGATCCCAGCCGCCCTGGGCGAAGCCGATGAGGAAGGCGAGCAGCACGCCGATGGCGGTGCCGATATAGGGAAGATATTTGAGGAAGCCGGACACCACCCCGATTAGCAGGCCGTAGTCGAGCCCCGCGACGATGAGCCCCATGGAATAGATCACCGCCATGGCCATGCAGACATAGGCCTGGCCGCGCAGAAAGCCCGACAGGGCCATGTCCATCTCCTGCGCGATGCCCTCGGCCGCGGCCTTGCTGCGATAGGGGATGATGCCGCGGATGCGGCTTATCATCTCCGGCCAGTCCACCAGCAGGTAGAAGGTGATGACGGGGATGAGGAGCGCAAGGCCGATCGGGGTGACGAGGGACAGTCCGCCCGCGAGCACCGAACTTGCAAGCGGCCCCGCGATGGACTTCACGTCCATGTCCGGCGCGATGGCGTCCACGCCCTCGAATTCCAGCATGGGGAAATAGGGCAGGAGCTGGCTGTGGAGGGTCGCCATCAGCTTGTCCATGATCTCCGGCAGGCTGCGCAGGAGACTTACGAACTGGTCGTAGATGATCGGGCCGATGAGGGCGATGATGCCGGACACCAGGGCCACGAGGCCGAAGGTCACGATGAAGGCGGCGACTGAGCGCGGAAGCCGGCGGCCCGTGAGCTTGGTGACCACCGGATGGCCGAGATAGGCGAGAATGAAGCCGATGATGAAGGGAGAGAGGATGTCCCCCGCCCAGTGGACGATCCAGGCGATGAGGACAAAGCTCGCTCCCACGAGCGCATAGGTCGTGTACCGGGAGCGGAACATGGGACCAGCCTTCTTCAGATGGAGCGGCAGCGGGTTTCGCTCCGTGAACCCGACAAGTCGGCGGACAATCCTGATGTGGTGCGAGACAGGCGGCGCCTAGAGGTCGCCAAGTCCGTCCTCCCAAGCGCGCACTTCGCTTTCCGCGCGCTCGCGGTTGACGCCGTAACGTTCCTCGATACGTCCGACCAGCTGCTCGCGCCGGCCTTCGATGCGATCGAGATCGTCGTCGGTCAGGTCGCCCCAGCGTTCCTTCACATGGCCGCGAAACTGTTTCCAGTTGCCGCTGATGCGTTCCCAGTTCATGGCGTGATCCCTCATGTCCTTCAGCCCGAGCGGGCATGAAGCTAGAACGGGTGCGGCGCGCGCGCGGTTCCCGCCTGCAGCGCACATGGAAACGGCGCGGAACAAGGCGTTCCGCGCCGCGTCGATAAAGGTGCCGTGGCGACTGTCAGCGGCTCTGATACTTGAATTCGGGACGGCGCTGCAGCGAATCCTTCGTCGCATTGCGCATGACGAATTTCTCATCGCGCATCTGCAACTGATCCATGGGCACCGCAACCAGGCGTTCGCCCATGCCGAGGAAGCCGCCGACGGAGACGATGGCCTGAATCTGGTTGTCCTGGGTCAGGATGATGTCGTCGATGCTGCCGACGGTCTCATTGGACTCGTTCACCACGTCCTGCCCGATGAGCTTGGAGGCGCGATGGCCGCTCGCAAGGGCCTTCATGTCGGCAGGATTGCCCGCGGCCGGGCTCATGCGGTTGAGGTCCTCGCCGCTCTGGCTGTCGTAGGTGCTGTCCTGGCCCGCGCGGCTCCGCGTATCATAGGTCCGATCCTGGCCCGTGGCCGGCTGCTGCTGGGACGGCATGGCGCGGTCCTGGGCCGGCGTCTGCGTCTGCGCCATGGCGGCCGCAGGCAGCGACAGGGCCAGGAGCGCCGCTGTCACGATTGTTCTCTGAAACATGAATGTCACCTCTCGTCAGGATTGGGAATGGGGAGGTAACGCGTTCTCGCCCGTGAAGTTCCGGCGAAAAGCGACGGCAGGTCCGGCTCAGTGCCGTTCCTCGTCCTTGCGCTCCAGGGTGACGATGAGATTGATGAGATCGTCCGGGATGGGCTCCTGGGCCACGGCGTCGAACAGCTCATGGAGCTTGCGTTCCAGCCAGCGGTCGAACACGGCCCCCGACGATCTGGCGCCGCGTCGCGCGGCCTCCCCCTTGCCCCCGTGGTTCTCGTTTTCCTGACCCAATGTCTTACCCGAACTGGTGACGATCATCAGCTTTCCCCGTGGTGCGTCTGCTGTCGCCACCCTGCGGCCGGGGAAAGCGCGCATGGTGAACTTCCCCTGGAACCTCGATTTCTGAAGCGGATGCGACATCAGTAGTAGGCATTAAGCATGTTCGAGATACGGCGGGCGGGCCGGGACGTGGCCGCTTCCGTGGTTTCCTCGCGTTCGTCTTCGTCGAAAATCATCTTCTCCATCTGGCGCCGGGCGCGCCATACGCGGCTCTTGACCGTTCCCACCGAACAGCCGAGGACGGACGCCGCCTCGTCATAGCTCATGCCGCTGGAGCTGATGAGGATCAGCGCCTCGCGCTGGCCTTCGGGAAGCTTCGACAGGGCCTGGATCACCTCCCGGGTGAGGATCTTGTCCTCCTGGGCCGCGGGCTGGGAAAGGCAGCTTTCGGACACGTCGTCCAGCGTCGTCATGGGGCGGCGCTGCTGGCGCAGGAAGCTGATGAACTGGTTGTGCAGGATGCGGTGGATCCAGGCGTTGAAATTGGTGCCCGGCTGGAACTGGTGCTTGGCGCAAAGGGCGCGCAGCACCGCTTCCTGGAGAAGGTCGTCGGCTCGGGTTCTGTCTTTGGTGAGGAGAATGGCGTAAGCGCGCAGGCGGGGCAGGCTGCCCAGAAGAAGCTCCTGGAATTGATCCGGCATCTGGCCTTCCTTGTGTTGTTCCCCTGACAAGGGGACCTGTGGCTCCGATGCCCGTTAACGCGAGGGATTCAAAAAGGTTCCAGGAGCATGCAAAAAATTTCGACGTCACCGGACGTGCGACCCGGTCCATGGCATTTCCCCCATCCATCGGGAGTCATGGCTGCTTTGCGGCTTTTTCACCTGGTCACCGCAGATGTCCGGTCGTCGCGCGGACGACAGGAAACCGCGCGCTTGTTGCTGCGTTAACTTGTGGGGGGCATGCAAGCGCAGGGCGCCATCTGCTTCTCTCCGCCCCATTCCGGGTGTCCCGGAACAAAGGCCGGGCGCTCACGTTACTAGGCTTCCCGGACACGAAATGGAGAGTGCAAATGGTACAAGGCCGTGATCGCGACAATATGGACAGGCTGCAGGGTCAGCAGCGGCAGTATGTGGCCACCGACGAGACCAGCAGCCTGATCTCCGCCGACAAGGTGGAGGGCACCAAGGTGAAGAACCGCGCCGGCGAGGATCTCGGGACCATCGACAGCATCATGATCGACAAGCTGAGCGGTCGCGTCGCCTATGCGGTGATGTCGTTCGGCGGATTCCTGGGCATGGGCGAGCGCTATCACGCCCTGCCGTGGAGCGTCCTCAAGTATGATACCGACATGAACGGCTACGTGATCGATCTCGACAAGGAAACCCTCAAGAACGCCCCGACCTATGAGCGCGGCGAGAAGGTCGACTGGAACGACCGCGAATGGGGGCAGCAGATCCACGACTATTATCGGGTTCCGCCCTACTGGATCTGACGCTTCATCAACCCGTCTGCTGTCGCGAGGGGGCCGGATTTCCGGCCCCTTCCTGATTCCCGGGCGTCCGCCATTCGTGACTTTCGCCCGCGGCCACATCGGTGAGATCGAGCTGCGGCATCTCCACGGTCCAGACGGTGCCGTTGTCCTCGCTCACCCGCGCCGTGCCGCCAAGCTGGCGGGCGAGGGCGTCGATCAGCGAGCGGCCGATGCCGCGCTTGGACCGGTCCCGCTCGGGCGGCACGCCGCCCACGCCGTCGTCGCGGATCACCAACACCGCGCCGCCCCCGTCGGCGGGCTTCAGGCTCACATGAATGGTGCCGCAGCTGCGGTCGGCGAAGGCATGCTTGAAGGCGTTGGTCACCATTTCCGTGACGATCAATGCGATGGGCACCGCCGTATCGGCGGGCACCACCACCGACGGCACGTTGATGCGCATGCTGACCCGCCGCGCCGCGCCCCAGCCGGTCTTGAGCAACTGCTGGCACAATTCCTCGAGGAACGACTTGAGATCGACGGACTGCAGGTTTTCGGCCTCGTACAGGCTGCGGTGGACGAGGGCGAGCGCGTTGATGCGGTTCTTGGCCGCCTCGAACACCGCGATCTCGTTCTCGTCCTTGAGCTGCCGGGACTGCAGGTTCAACAGGCTCGTGATGATCTGCAGATTGTTCTTGACCCGGTGGTGGATCTCCCGCAGCAGCATCTTCTTCTGCTCGACCGAGGCCTGAAGCTCCAGCTCCCGCTGCTGGATGACGCTGGCCATGCGGCTGAAGGTGTTGCCCATGGCCCGGAATTCCACCGGGGCATTGCGCGTGCGCCGCGGCCGCGCCGAATAGCGGCCGCGGGCATAGATTGCGGCGATGCGGCGGAGATAGAGCACCCAGCGCAGCACCAGCCGCTCGATCCCGACCCAGATGGTGGCGACGACGAGAAGCCAGATCAGGATCGGGGTGAGGATGCTGCGCATGAGATCCACCCGCGCCGGCTGGCGGAGCTCGTCGTCCGGCTGGCCGAACAGGACGTAGAGCTCGTTCTCGAGCACGGGTGATACGGCGAAGCGGCGCTTGATGCCGTCGACCGACTGGGCGGTGAACGTGCTGGTCCGGCGCTTCATGTGCTGCTGCAGGATCTCCTCGGGCGGCAGCTGGTTCATGATGTCTTCCGGGGATTGCTGGGACGCCAGAAGATTGTGGTTGCGGTCAAGGAGGACCGAGACCGAGGTGAAGGGCATGTTCCGCTTGCCGATCTCCTCCACCATGTTGAGCCGGACGGCGAGGCTCAGGGCGCCGATGGTCTCGCCCTGCTCGTCGCGCACCGGCACGGCGACCACGATGGTCCGCCCGAAGCTGAACGAGCTGTAGAGAAGGCCGCTGATGGCGAAGTCGTCGCCTTCCATGATGTCCCTGAACCAGGTGCTGTCGTCGACCCTGAGGCCGTCGACCGCGGTGAAGGACGCGCATTGCAGGCGGCCTTCGCGGTCGAAGCTCGCAAGATGCGAATAGAAGGGCGAGCGGGCGACGGCGCGGATGAGCAGGCGCTCGCAATCGGGATGGCGATGCTTGATGATGGAATCCTGCCCCGACAGCGCCTGCAGCAACTGCTCCGCGGCGAAGAAGATGCTGAGCTGGGCCTCACCCGAAAGGCGCGCCGCCTCAAGGAGCTGTCGGTCAATCCGGCTGAGCTGCCGGTTGTAGGAATTGAAGCCCTGCCAGATGGCGAGCACCGCCGCCGACCCCATGGCGAGGCACAGAAGCATGATGAGCTGCGCCCGGAGTGATCGCTTGAGGATCCATTTCATCATCAACAGAAGGCTCGGCTGCTAGGTGCCGTATCACAGTAGCGGCCGTCGCGCCAAAACGGAACCCCATGACGCCCGGAAATGACTAGATATTTTTTCCGATTCCTTCAGCCGCGGCGATTGGTCGTCAAGAATTTGCAAGCGGTTGCAAAAGCGGTTTGGAGATGCGACGTTTTGTGCTACTTCTATTCACTCTTGGGGGGCAGGATAGGTCATAAGTTGGAGGGTGACAGACATGTCCCTGGCCCACGCCATCGCACCCCATCTCCCCTATCTGCGCCGCTATGCCAGAGCGCTCACCGGAAACCAGACGGTGGGCGACGGCTTCGTGCGCGTCTGCCTCGAAGCCATCGTTGAAGATCCCGACATCATCGACCGCGAACTGCCGCCGCGGGTCGCGCTTTACATGGCTTTCCACCGCATCTGGCAGGACCGGCGGGACAAGAGCCCGCCGCGCCCGCAGGATGGGCCGACGCGGGAAGGCTATCGCGGGGTGATTTCGCGGAAGCTTTCGGCGCTTGCCCCGGCAAGCCGCGAGGCGCTGCTGCTCACCAGCATGGAAGGTTTTTCCGACAACGAGGCGGCGGACATTCTCGGCCTCCCCCTCTTGGGACTTCGCGAGCTGGTGCGCCAGGCCATGAAGGAAATGACGGAGCACGCGCCCACCTCCGTCCTCATCATGGAGGACGAGCCCATCATCTCCCTCGATCTCAGCCTGATCGTCGAGGAGATGGGGCATCACGTGCAGGGGATCGTGGTCACCCGGGAGGACGCCCTGCGCGCGGTCAGGACGTCCTGGCCGGGCCTGGTGCTGGCGGACATCCAGCTGGCGGACGGCAGTTCCGGGATCGATGCCGTATCGGAAATGCTGCGGGAGCGTCGGCTGCCCGTGATCTTCATCACCGCCTATCCGGAGCGCCTGCTGACGGGCGAGCGGCCGGAGCCCACCTTCCTCGTCACCAAGCCCTTCACCCCGGATGCGGTGAAGGCGGCCATCAGCCAGGCCCTGTTCCTCGCCACCGCGGAGGCCGACGCGGCCTGAGCAACGGCCGGACGCTTCCGCGGGGATCCCGTTTCCTGTCGCCTTCGATCGTTACTTGGCGACCATGGAGCGCAGCATCCATGCCGCGTTCTCGTGGAAGAACAGGCGCTGCGTCAGGAGATCGGCGGTGACGAGATCATCGAGCTCGTCGGCGATCTTGGTGGAATCCCGGAAGGTGCGCGCCACCTTCTCGTGATCGTCGATCAGCATCATGATGGCGTCCTCGGCGGTCGGAACCTCCGTCACCTCGCCGATGCTGCTGAGCTCGACGAACTGCTTGAAGCTCGCGGGCGCCGGATAGCCGATGGCGCGGATGCGCTCCGCAAGGTGATCCACCGCTTCGGCCAAATCCTCGTACTGCTCTTCCGTCATCTTGTGCAGGCCGTAGAACAGGGGGCCGACCACGTTCCAGTGGAACCCCTGCGTCTTGACGTACAGGATGTAGGTCTCCGCCAGCGCGCGGGACAGGCCGTCGGCCAGCGCGCTGCGGTCGCGGTCGCGAATGCCGGTATGGACCTCGCTTACTTCCGCCTTCGCCTGCAAGATATCGTCTGCCATGGAACTTCTCCTGAACTGTGTGAATGGTGTCAAATTCCCGCGGCGGCGCGCTCGCGGTAGGGATCTTCGTCCGGCGGGGGCGGGCGTTCCGCCCTTTCGAGATCATCGTCCTCCTCGCGCCGTTCGTCGTCCTCGTCGTCGCCCGCAAGTCCGAACCACAGCGCGACCAGGAACAGGACTGCGGCGATGAGCCCCA
This sequence comes from uncultured Sphingomonadales bacterium, assembly GCA_964508185.1. GTDB lineage: Bacteria > Pseudomonadota > Alphaproteobacteria > Sphingomonadales > Govanellaceae > CAZDSS01. The sequence goes on along the minus strand of CAZDSS010000007.1, from coordinate 16,678 downwards.
GATTGCGTCCCGCATATTTGAGGGCGCCATCGAGGATCGCCATGAGGGGGGCGAGCAGCGCCGCCTGATCGGAGCCGGGGGCGGTTCCAGCCTCTTCGCCTGGGGTATCCTGCTCTGCGGCGGGTTGTTCAGCCGCCGCTTCGCTGTCGGTTGTCGCTTCCTGCTCCGCGCCGTTCCGGCCGAAGACCAGGGTAAGCCCCCCGACAAGGGCGAGCGCCGCGGCGACGATCACGGCGGCGATGGGGGGCGATACCACAAGCATCAAGCCGATGAATCCCGCGGCGACCAGAAAACCGCCCGCGACCGCGAAGAGAAGTCCGGCGATGAGCCATACGACCACCCGCCGGACCTGGATCTCGATGCCGCGCTTCGCCCGTTCCGCCAGGCGGTCGGTCAGGTTGTCGCCCATGGATTGCCCCTGGCCGACGACCGCCCGCACGACGGTGGTGATGGCGCTCGCCGTGAAAAGCTTGCGCAAGGTGCTGGAGATCAGCGCCTTGCGATGTCGCCGGCGGCGCGCGGCGCGCGTGCTTCCCCCCATGCCGGTGCGCGCTTTCTAGCGCCGGATCCACTGGCCGAGCAGGAAGCCGACCCCGAGGGCCACCATGATGGTCGCCATGGGATGCTCCTCCACGGTCTGCTGCGCGGTGACCTTGCCCTTGGCGACCGCCGACTGCACGTTCTCGGTCGTGCTCCCGAACCGCTCCTTGAGACGATCGACCGCGATATTGGCGGCATTGCTCGCCACGTTCTTGAGGGACGAGGTGAGGCTGGCGACGTCCTCGCGCAGGCGCTCCAGTTCCCGTTCGATGTCCTCGTGCTCCGCGCGCATCTGGCGGGATGCGCCGCCCGTGCGTGCGCTCTGCTGTCCCGCGGTGGTGCTGCTCTGGCTGGCCTGATTGTTGTCCATCTTGTTCCTCATCCAAACATTTGTTGGGGATTTCATGGGTGGGCTCGCCTTCATAACGATGCAGCAAGGGGCGCGGTTCCGGGCTACCGGGGCGGAACATTTCGTGCGGGGTGCCGTTGAGGAAAAGACCAGGCTCGACGGATCGCAGATCCGCCAAGGTCTGGGTCCGGAACACAGGGAGGTGTGATTGGCCCGATCCGGCGGCAAGGACCCCGAGGTGGACGCCCCGCGCCCCGAGGACATCCCCGGGGCCGCGCGGGAGCGGGATCCCGGCAATCCGCTTCATCTGGCGGGACGCGAGGACATCCCTTTCCGGGAGCGCCAGGCGCGCCTGCAGGAGATGCTGCAGGATCTGCCTCCTGGCGAGGAGGGGCGGCGTCGGCGGGACGAGATCGAGCGGGCGCTGGACATGCTCGAGGCGCGGAACGTCACCGATCGCGACAAGCCCGAGGAAGCGCCGAAGAAAACCGGCTATCGGCCGCAAGAGGAGTGATTCATGGCGGAAAACCCCACCCAGCACAGCAATGAAGCGGAACAGGACCCCGCGGCGCCCGCACCGAACCTTACGGGGACCGAGGCCCGGCAGGGCCGGAAGGAGGGGGTGGTCCGTTACGTGCTCGGCTTCGGGCTGCCGCTGGCGGTGATCGCCATGCTCGTCATCGTCGTGGTATTCGTGCTGAGCAACTAGCGCCTCAGTCTCCTTCGGACGAAGGTTTCTCGCGCGGAAGGGGCGTTTCAGCACGAGGTTTGCGCCCGCGGCTTCCGCGGACAGCGGTGACGATCGCGGGATTGTCTTTGGGATTGCTCTCCAGCGCCGCTTCATCGCGGTCGCCGAAGCTGTCGGGGGTCGCGCGATCCTCGACCCCCGTACGCTGGTTCACGTCCCGGTCGGGAACATCAGGCGTTTTCTGCGGCTCTTTCCGGGACATGAGCGGTCGACCGGCGCTAGCGCGCGCGGCCGCGCCGGAACAGATTGACGATCGCCAGCAGAACGACCGCGCCAATGAAGGACACGATCAGGCCGCCCAGGCTGAAGTCGCCCTGATTGATGGTGCCTGCTCCGACCAGCGGAGCGATGATCCAGCCCGCGAGCACCGCGCCCACGATCCCTACCACCACATTCAGGATGATGCCCTGTTCGGCGTCGGTGCGCATGACCTTGCTGGCAAGCCAGCCGATGATGCCGCCAAGGATCAGCCAGATGATGATGTTCAGCATGGAGTTTCTCCCTTTCTAGGAACCAGCGCCGCCGCGGCGCGGGTCATTCCATCTCGCTTTCGAGGCCGTGTTCCTTCATCAGTTCCATCTTGCGCTTCATCATGCGCTTGCCGAGATCGTCGAGATCGAGCTCCGTCTTCCGCGCTTCCTTGAAAAGCTCCTGTTCCTCCTCGCGCACGTGATGGCGGACATATTCGCCGAGCACGGTGAAGGTGGCGTCATGGAGCTTCTCGTTGCCGCGCATGGATTCGAGTTCGGCGATGAGCTGCTTGGCGCTGTTGTGCTCCACCTGAGCCTCGTCCAGCTGATCGTCGTCGTCCAGGGCCTTGCGCAGGGCGGGATAGAAGATTTCTTCCTCGATCTGGGCATGCACCGTCAGCATGGCGCAGGCCTTTTTCACGATCGCGCGCTTCGACATGCCGCCCGAGGAGCTTTCGTTCCCTTCCTTCATCTTCTTGAACTGGTCGAACAGCTGCTCGACGTCGCGGTGATCCTTGGACAAGAGGTCGATGGCGCTGATCTCCACAGGCATCCGCCCGCTCTGCTGTTTCTCGCCCTTCGGCATGGTGAAGCTCCTTGTGTCTCTAGCGGCATGAACGCCGTTCAATGCCCTGATCCTGTTGACTGATATCCTTGTGGTGAACGCGGCCCTTTGGCGAAAGTTCCGGGCGCACGCGCGTCTCAGCTACCGACGATCTCGCCGCCGTTCGGGTGGATGACCTGGCCGGTGATGTAGGATCCGTCGTCGGACGCGAGCAGCACGTAGCAGGGCGCGATCTCGTCCGGCTGCCCCGCGCGGCCCAGCGGCGTGTCGGTGCCGAAGGACTTGACCTTGTCCGGCGGGAAGCTTGCGGGGATGAGCGGCGTCCATACGGGGCCGGGGGCCACGCCGTTCACGCGGATCCCGCGCTCTGCCAGCTGCTTGGCGAGCGAGCGGGTGAAGGCGAGCAGGGCGCCCTTGGTCGCCGCGTAGTCCACAAGGTCGGCGCTGCCGCGATAGGCGGTGACCGACGTGGTGTTGATGATCGACGCTCCTTCGGCGAGATGGGGCAGCGCGGCTCGCGTCAGAAAGAAATGGCCGAAGACGTTGGTGCGGAAGGTGCGCTCGATCTGCGCCGTCTCGATGGTGGCGAAATCGGTGTTGTAGTGCTGCTCGGCCGCGTTGTTGACCAGGATGTGAAGCGCGCCGAAGCGGTCGATCACCTGCTGCACGGCCTGGTTGCAAAAGCTTTCGTCGGCAATGTCGCCCTTGATGAGGAGATGGTCGCGGCCCTCGTCCGCAATGAGCCGCGCCGTCTCGGCGGCGTCCTTGTCTTCGGACTTGTAGAGGATTGCGATGTCCGCGCCTTCCTTGGCGAAGGTCACCGCCACGGCGCGGCCGATGCCGCTGTCGCCGCCCGTGATGAGGGCGACCCTGCCCTCGAGCTTGCCTGCGGCCTTGTAAGAGCGGGCCTCGCCCTCGGGGCGAGGCCGCATCTCCGTCTGCTGGCCCGGCTGCTTGTCCTGGTGCTGTGGCGGAAATCCGCCCTCGCTGCCGGCTGCCATGGTTTTCGCCCCGTCAGTCCGCGGCGTCTTCGATGGCGTCACCTGTGGATTGCACGTCGCGGCCGAAGCCTTCCGTGGTGTTGCAGGCGCTCAGCGCGAAGGCCGCCATGAAACAGGCGGCGAGTAGAGCAAGAAGGTGTCTGGAAGCAGCCATCGTCGAATTCCTTTAGCTGTTGGTGGCTTCAGGGAAACGACGGCGCCATGGCTCCGGTTCCCCCTGCCCCGGGGGACGGAAGCAGAGGGGAAGGTGCTTTCTCAATGCAGCGAGAGGTAGAGGGCCTGGCTGATGGCCGCCTTCACGGCGTCGCCCTCGAAGGGCTTGGATATGAGAAAGGTGGGCTCCGGCCGCTCACCGGTGAGCAGGCGCTCGGGGTAGGCGGTGATGAAGATCACGGGCAGGCTTTCATCCGCCAGAATGTCCTTCACCGCATCGATGCCTGAGCTCTGATCCGCAAGCTGGATGTCGGCCAGCACCAGGCCCGGCCGAGCGAGGCGCGCGGCGTTCACGGCTTCGGCCCGCGTGGTCGCAACCGCCGTCACGCGGTGTCCCATGTCCTCGACGATGCTGCGAAGGTCGAGGGAGATCACCGGCTCGTCCTCGATGATGAGGATCTCGGTCGGCGGATGATCGACGATGCTCTGCAACGCGCTTGCCACAAGTTCGGGCACGAGGGCGCGGTCGACCCCGAGGATGTCGGCCACCTCGTCGCTGCTGAACCCCTCCATGGCGGACAGCAGAAGCGCCTGCCGCTGCACCGGCACCAGGCGGCGCAGGCGGCGGGAAAGCTCCGCTTCGTCGACCGCCGCGCGCTCGTCGGGGTCGGGAACCTGGCTGCTGTTCCAGATCGCGTGATAGATGCGGTAAAGCTCAGTCCGCGGCGAGTGATCGAGGTTCATGAGTTCAGGATCGGCGACGATCGCTTCGAGACAGGCGCGGACATAGGCGTCGCCGCTGCCCTGGGATCCATTCAATGCTCTGGAGTAGCGCCGCAGATACGGCAAGTGCGGAAGAATGGCCTCGGCGATGGTCATGATTGTCCCTTTGATCTGGTCTCCCGCAGGAGGCGCGGGATAGCCAGTTTGGCATAGGCCGGTAGCGGTAATCAATCCTCAATCTTTAACATGGAGGATCCGTTTATAAGCATTGGGGAATTTTCGGCGCCCATGCGGGCCCGCCGGTCTTGCCACTGCGTTTGTTCTGGTGATAGCTTCCCGTTGGGAGTGGTAAATGGCCGATAAACAACAGAAGAACGACGGAAATTCTTCGGCGGATTCGAAGTCAGCACGGGAGAGGCGACCGGGGGATGCATCGTCGGGGCCCGATCATGCAACCGACTGGGTCGCCGAGAAGCTCAAGGAGCTTTATGGGGAGGTCGCGCGCGAACCCCTTCCGGAGAATCTGCTCGCACTCCTTCGCCAGATTGACAAGTCGGGCGAGGGCAAGGGCTGAATGCGCTCCGGCAGTTCGCCGGAAGCTCAGACGGAATCCAGCGGAACGAGCGGCGCGGGCTTCGCTTCGCGTCTCTGGCGCAAGGGACGTCGCAGCAGGTAACGGTAGATCCCGAAGACATTGATGAAGAACAGGACGCCGTTCTGGATGCCGAGGCTGGTCTTCTGGTCCGCGATGGCCGCCGCCACCCAGACGACGGACGAGAGGGTGAAGATGACGAAGCCGTAGCCCGTGACGCGGCGGCTGATGTCGGCGGAGATCATCAGAGCGGCGATGACCGCCGTCACCATTCCGACGAAATGGAGATTTCCGATCATCGTGTTGCTCATGATGCCTTCTTTCCCGCGCCCGGCTGCGCGGCGCTGATGCGGGCGGGATGCCTGCCCGGATGATGTGACCCGACCTCCGCAGAACGAGGCGGAACAGCCCGCGGTTCCGTTGCGACGCACCCTCGGAATGCGCAGGAACTATGAAGTTTGGCGGGCGTTCTAGTGTCTGTATGCAGCGCGTGATGCGCCCCGCTCACCCGCGGCGTGAACGGTGGCGGAAAGCCCGGACGACGGGCCGCGGCCTCCCTGCGGGCGCGTACGCCACGGAAATCCCGCATGAAAATCGATGCAGAATTTGGTCAGGACCCGAACAGGATCACTACAGAAATGGGCAGCAGTTTCCGCCGCGCTCCTCCTGCAACGGACAATGTTCGACGGTCCGCCGAGGTGACGGAAATCGTCAGTCAGGAAACCACCGGAGGCGAAGGGCGCTGGCTGTACCGGGAAATTCGCGCCATGTATGGTCAGGTTCTGACCGAGCCCCTGCCAAAAGAAATGACCGAGTTGCTGGCCATGCTTTCCGACCGATAGCCGGGACAGGTTCGCCGGATCTGGAGCAGAGAGAGTATGGACAACGATTTTCGCACCCAGCTGGTGGAGCTAACACCCGACCTGCGCGCCTTCGCCCGCTTCCTCACGCGCGAACGCGACCGCGCCGACGATCTGGTGCAGGAGACGCTGGTCAAGGCCCTGACCGCCGCCGACCAGTTCACCGCCGGCACAAATCTGAAGTCGTGGCTTTTCACCATCCTGCGCAACCAGTTCTACAGCGAGCTGCGCAAGGCGGGGTCGCCCACCGCCGTGCTGGACGAGGAAGTGGCGAACCACAGCGCGCAGGCGCCGACCCAGGAAAGCCATCTGGAATTCGGCGACTTTCAGGAAGCCTTCTGGAGCCTCAGCGAGGAGCATCGCGAGGTGCTGACGCTCGTGGGCGCCACGGGCCTCAGCTACGAGGAAGCGGCCAAGATCTGCGGCTGCGCCATCGGCACCATCAAGAGCCGCCTGTCCCGGGCGCGTTATGAGCTGAGCAAGCGCTTCTACGGCCATGCGCCGAACGCCGCCCGGGCGACCCGCGCCTCTCGCTCCCGCCCCCGCAAGGCTCAGACCTGAGGCGATTTCGCCCGTTCTCCCAACCCTGCGGGGGAACCGGAGCCCCCTCCATGTTGTTCCTGCATGGGACCCGCGCGTGATGCGGGCCGGCCCAGTAACTCAGGAGAACAAGATGGACAAGGACCGCGTCGAAGGCAGCGCCAAGAACATCAAGGGCAAGGCCAAGGACCAGATGGGCAAGGCGCTCGGCGACAGCAAGATGCGCGCCGAAGGCAAGGCCGATCAGATGGAAGGCAAGATCCAGAACACGGTGGGCGGCGTCAAGGACAAGATGCGCGAGAAGGACTGAACCGCACCCCACCGGGAAGGAACAATCATGCTGAAATTCATCGGCGGCACCATCGGCGCGATCTTCCTGATCGGGCTGATCGTCGTCATTCTGCTCCTGATGCTGATCTTCTAGAGCGGGAGCAGTACCGCCGACGGTCCCCGGTCAGAGCACGCGCGACCTGCTCCGCGCCGGGGGCTGCGCCGCCTTCGGTTTCGTCTCGGCCGCCCCCTGGGGCGCGGGATCGCGCCGCGGCGACGAGCAGATGGAAAGGGTCCGGCACGGGCCGTCGGCGGCCTTGATATAGGCGTGGCCCATGCTGCTGTCGAAATAGATGGATTCCCCCGCCTCCAGCCGCACGGGCGCATAGAGCTCCGAATGGAACTCCACCGCCCCCTCGATCACATAGAGGAATTCCTCGCCCGGATGCCGGGTCATCTCGCCGTATTCCTCGATGGAGCGGGCGAAATGCTCGGCGATGATCGGGCAGAAGGACTTGTCGAGGAGGTCGGTGCTGAGATAGCGCAGATGCTGGGCGGGATCGACGATATGGGTGCCTTCACCTAGGCGGTTGATGCTGCGCCGGCCGATGACCCGCGGCGGCTCGGCCTCGTGGCTGTCGGACAGAAGCTCGGCGATATCGAGCCCGAAGCCGCTGCTTATCTTCAGAAGCTGGTCGTAGGTGGGCGACAGCTGGTTATTCTCGATCTTCGACAGGCTGGACAGCGGCACGGAGGTGGCTTCGCTCAGTTGCGCGAGCGTCCAGTCGCGCGCCTTGCGCAGCCGCTTCAGCTTCTTGCCGAGATCAGCCCTGTCACTCATGTCGTTGCTCGTCCCCAAAACCCCGGGCAATATAAAAGATGAGCCCGGCAATTACAAAAAATTATCCAGCCGTCTCCATAAGCCTGTCAAACGCGGCTTGTGGCCTTTCCGTTTCTATTATATAAATTTTTCTTAATAGAAAAAGCGCGCCGTGCGATCCGCGGCGCCGGAACACAGGGGAAGGCCAATGTTGAAGCGCACAGTCATGAGCCTCGCCGCCGTTGCGGCCATCGCCGCAGCCCTCCCGGCCGCGGCGCAGGAATGGGACATCCTGATCCGCAACGCGACTGTGGTGGACGGCACCGGCGCCGAACCCTTCGCGGCGGACGTCGCCGTCAAGAATGGCAAGATCGCCTTCGTCGGCAAGGCCGACGCCAAGGCCGCAGCCAAGGACGTGATCGACGCCAGGGGGCTGACGCTGTCCCCCGGCTTCATCGACGTTCACAATCACGTGACCCATTCCCTGCTTGAGCCGGTGGACTACACCAACTCGGCCTACGTCACCCAGGGTGTCACCCTGATCGTCAGCGGACCCGACGGCTGGATGTCGCCGTCCGAGATCCGGGCCGAGCTCGAGCGTTTCGAGAAGACCGGCTTCGGCACCAACTACGCCTATTACGTGGGCCATAACGGCATCCGCCGCGAGGTCATGGGCCACGCCCAGCGCGCGCCGAACGCCGAGGAGCTGGAGCGCATGAAGGCCCTGGTGCGCGAGGGCATGGAAATGGGCGCCGTCGGCTTCTCCACCGGCCTCATGTACGAGCCCGGCATGTTCAGCGACACGGCGGAAGTGATCGCGCTCGCCAGGGAAGTGGCGCCCTATGACGGCACCTATGACAGCCACACGCGCAATCCCGTCCATGACATCATCGGCTCCGAAAGCGAGGCGATCGAGGTGGGCAAGGCTGCGGGCATTCCCGCCAAGCTCGGCCATCTGAAGGCCGTGGGGCTCAAGAACAAGGGCCGGATCGGCGAGGTCATCAAGCTGGTGGAGGAAGCGCGCGCCGCCGGCTTCGACGTGGTGTCGGACCAGTACCCCTATGACGGCGCGGCGACCGGACTGCTCGAGGACGTCATCGTCCTCGGCAAGCGGGACCCCGACTTCCACGAGCCGCAGACGCGCGAGGCGGTGCTTGCCGCCGTCAAGGATCCCGCCGACCGGGCGAAGATCAAGGACTGGACTGAAAACGGCATCGACGGCGGCTTCAGCTGGGTGAAGGCCGTGGGCTACGGCAGCATGCGGGTGGTCCATGCCCCGGGCAATCCGGAGCTCGTCGGCGAGAATATCGAGCTCCTCGCCCGCAAGCGCAATCAGGATCCCTTCGATCTTGTGGTGGACCTCATCGCGAAATCCGACAAGCCGGTCATGGTGACGCTGGGCGCCATCGATGAAGCGGACGTGCGCGCGCTCATGGTCCAGCCCTGGAACATGGTGTCGAGCGACGGCGGCTATGTGCATGGCGACAAGGATTCCTTCCACCATCCCCGCTCCACGGGGACCTTCACCCGCATCCTCGGCCACTATGTGCGCGATGAGGGCGTGCTGACCCTGGCCGAGGCCGTGCGCAAGATGACGTCCCTTCCGGCGGAGCATCTCCGCCTCCATGACCGCGGCCGGATCGCCGAGGGCTATGCGGCGGATATCGCCATCTTCGACGCCGCGCGGGTGCGCGACCGCTCCACCTGGACCGATCCCACGGCGCTCTCCGAAGGCGTCGTCCATGTGCTGGTGAACGGCGTGCCCGTGCTGCGGGACGAGAAGATGACCGGCGCGAAGCCGGGCAAGTTCATCAAGCGGCAGAAGAAGCCCAACTGAGCACGGCGCGGGGAGGCGCAGCGATGATGACAAGGGGGACGATCGGCGCTGCGCTCGTGGCGGCGCTTTTCTGGACGGGGGGCAGCCTTGCCGCCGAATACGATCTGGTGATCCGCAACGGGCGGGTGCTCGATGGGGCGGGCAATCCCTGGGTCCGTGCGGACGTCGCCATATCGGACGGCCGCTTCGTGAAGATCGGCCATGTGACGGGCCGCGGCCGGACGGAGATCGATGCCGCAGGCAAATACGTGAGCCCCGGCTGGATCGACATGATGGACCAGTCGGGCAGGGTGCTGCTGAAGAACGGCCTCGCCCACAACAAGGTGCGGATGGGGGTCACCACCGTCATCGCGGGCGAGGGCGGAACGCCCGTGCCGGCCGAGGAAATCGGTGGCTATTTCGCGACCCTCGAATCTCAGGGGATCTCGGTCAATTTCGGCACCTATTACAGCGCGACCCAGGCCCGGGTCGCCGTCATGGGCGACGTTGCGGGCGCGCCGAGCAAGGTGCAGCTCAAGACCATGGCGGACAAGGTGGATGCGGCCATGCGCGCGGGCGCATTCGGCATCACGACCGCCCTCATCTATCCGCCGTCCTCCTTCCATTCGACGGCGGAGCTCGTCGAGCTGTCGAAGGTGGTCGCGCGCCACGGCGGAATCTACGCGTCCCACATGCGGGACGAGGGGCGCGCCCTGATATCGGCCGTGGATGAAGCCATCGAGATCGGCGAGAAAAGCGGCGCGAAGGTCGAGATCTTTCATCTCAAGGCCGCATACCAGCCGGGCTGGGGCAAGCTGATGAGCGAAGCCGGCGCGCGGATCGAGGCCGCGCGGGCGCGCGGCGTGGACGTCGCCGCCGACCTCTATCCCTACCGCGCGGGCGGCACGGGGCTTGAAGCGACGGTGCCGTCCTGGGTCTTCGCCGAGGGATTCGAGAAGGGGGTGGAGCGGCTCAAGGATCCCTCCCTGCGCGACCGCCTCAAGCGGGAAGTGGCGGCGGGGTCGACCGCCGAATGGTCCAATCTCGTCGAGGCGTCGGGCGGCTGGTCGAACGTGGTGCTCGCCAATTCCCATAGCGCGAAATGGGAGAAGTACCATTTCAAGAGCATCGCCGAGATTGCCGCCGCCGAAGGGCGCGATCCCGCAGACATCGCCTGGGACATCGTGCTCGACGGCCTGCCGAACCGCGCCGTCGCCCTCTTCTTCATGGCGAGCGAGGAAGATATCCAGACGGCGCTCCGCTTCCCCTGGACCAGCATCGGGTCCGATGCCTCGGCGGCGGAAGTCGAAGGCGGGATCGACGATCTGGGCCTTCCCCATCCGCGAAGCTACGGCACCTTCCCCCGCGTCATCGCGGAATATGTGAAGAAGCAGAAGGTCCTGTCCCTGCCCGATGCAGTGCGCAAGATGTCGTCCTGGCCCGCATCCCGCATGGGGCTTTCCGACCGCGGCCTGATCCGCGAGGGGCTGTGGGCCGACGTGGTGATCTTCGATCTCGACCGCATCGCGGACAAGGCCGACTGGGAAAATCCGCTGGCCTTCCCCGAGGGCGTCGAGACCGTGCTGGTGAATGGCGTCGTCGTGGTGAAGGACGGGCGGCATACGGGCGCGAAGCCGGGCCGCGTGCTGCGCGGACCGGGCCACCAGGCGGCGGAGTAGGGCGGGGATGAAGAAGCTCTTCGAACGCTATCTCCTGCCGGGCCTCGTCTTTCAGGGCGTCGTCATCGGCGGTGGCTACGCCACGGGACGGGAGCTCGCGGAATTCTTCATGCCGAGCGGCCCACTGGGCGGCCTTCTCGGCATGGCGGCCGCGGCCCTCGTCTGGAGTCTCGTCATGGCAATCTCTTTCGAGATCTGCCGCATGACCCGGAGCTATGAGTACAAGAGCTTCTTCGAACAGCTCCTCGGCCGCTTCTGGTTCCTCTATGAGATCCTCCTCGTGCTGCTGATGATCCTGATCCTGTCGGTCGTCGGCGCCGCGGCGGGGGAGATCGTGCAGAACCTGCTGGGCGCCGCGCCCATCCTCGGCAGCCTGCTGCTCCTTGGGGCGGTGGGCATTCTCGTCTTCTACGGCAATCGGGTGATCGAGCGTTTCATGGGCTTCTGGTCCTTCCTGCTCTATGTCACCTATTTCATGCTGGTGGTCTGGTGCTTCGCCGCCTTCGGAACCGAGATCCGGGCGAGCTTCGCGGCAAGCGAGGTCGGCGGACGCTGGTTCTGGGACGGCGTGCGCTATGCGGGATACAACATCGCAGCGGTGCCGGTGGTGTTCTTCGCCCTCCGCCATCTGGAGACGCGGCGGGAAGCCATCGCTGCCGGCCTGCTCGCCGGGCCCATCGGCATGCTGCCTGCCGTGTTCCTCTATCTCGCCATGATGGCGGCCTATCCCGAGATCGGGGAGCTGCCCATCCCGTCGGCCCTGCTGCTCGCGCGGCTTGACGCCTTCTGGTTCAGCGCCTTGTTCCAGATCGTGCTGCTCGGCACCCTCATCCAGACCGGGGTCGGCCTCATTCACGCCATCAACGAACGGGTGGCGGCGACGCTCGCCGCCCGCGGCAAGACCATGCCCGCCTACTGGCGGCCGGTGATCGCCGTCCTCATCCTGCTGACGGCGCTGGTGCTCGCCGCGTGGTTCGGGATCATTCCGCTGATCGGGCGGGGCTACGGCCTCATGACCTACGGCTTCATCGCCGTCTTCGTGCTGCCGGTCCTCACCATCGGCCTCATGCGGGTCATTCGCGGGCGGAACCCTGCGCCCCTTCCGGGCTCCCTGTCCGGATGACCATCAGGCGGTCGCGGCCGGATTCGGGAAGCCAGACTTCCCCGGTCCGGCCGAGGATCTGCCGCACCTGCGCCCCGGGGCCGGAGCCGGGATAGGACGTGAATTCCTCCGTCTCGGGATCGAAGCGGAGGACGGCGTTGGCCATGAAATCGCTGACCCAGACCTTGTCGTTCTCGTCCACATAGACGGCGTAGGCCTGGGGCGATTCTCCGGGAAGCTTCCATCCTTCCCATGCCTTCGCCGCGGGATCGTAGCGGCTCAGATAACCGCTGTTCCATTCGCTGATCCAGAGCCTGCCCTTGCTGTCCGACCATACCCGGCGCGCGCCCTGATCGGGCCGCGGCGGCTCGATCACATGGGCCTTTCCGGTCTTGCGGTCGATATGGGCGAGATGGCTGCCGGCGAGGGACACGTACCAGATCTCGCCGTCGGACGTCGCGGTGATGCCGTAGGGGCCTTCGCCCTCGGGCGCATCGAATACCTGCATGTCTCCCGTCTCGGGATCGAGGCGGCCATAGATCCCGTTCTGGCCCGTGAACCACAGGATGCCGTCGCCGTCGAAGGCGGCGGTGTTGAGATTGGCGTCCGCCCGGTCGGCGGGGAGGGGGAAGTCCGTCACCTCCTGCGTCCTGGGGTCGTAGCGCAGGATCGCGTTCAGGCCGCCGTCGGTGATCCAGGCCGCGCCGTCGGGCCCGGTGATGACCCCGTGCGGCCGCGACCCTTCGCCGAGCGGCACCTGATGGACGCCGCCCGAGCGCGGATCCAGGATGCCGAGCGCGCCCTGATGCTGGGCCGTGTACCAGACCTTGCCGTCGGGAGCGGGCGACACGTCGTGCGGCCGGCTGCCCTTGGGAAGCTCATAGACCTGCACGCGGGCGGCGTCCTTCTCCCGGCGCGCATCCTCGGCCTTGCGGTCGTTGCGCTGCGCCGGCTCGGGCGTCTGGGCGGCGAGAGGACACGCCATGAGCAGAATCAGGAAAGCGGAACAGAGGGCGGGATAAAGCTTGCGCATGGAACTCTCCTCAAGCGACGGCGAGGGATCATGAGTCAAACGGCCGCCCGCGCGTGTAAGTTCGTTTCTGTGGAAAAGACGGATCTTATCGGCGGGCCAGCGCGTTGATGGACCAGCGCGCGGAGCATGGAACAAGATCGGGTGGCGTCATGACCTATTGCCTTGGAATGCTGCTGAAGGACGGGATCGTCCTCCTTGCCGACACGCGCACCATGGCGGATGTGGACCATATCTCGAGCTACAGCAAGCTCCATATCTTCGAGAAGCCGGGCGAGCGGGTCTTCGTCCTGCTCACGGCCGGAAATCTCGCGATCACCCAGAGCACCGTCAATTATCTCCTTGAAGGGCTCGAGCGCCCGGACAAGAAGGACGAGCGCGACACGCTTGAGACCGTGCCCACCATGTTCCAGGCGGCGCAGATGGTGGGGCGGGCCCTGCGGCAGGTCTACAAGATTGACGGCGAGGCCCTGCGCGAGCATCGCGTGCGGTTCGAGGCGTCGCTCATCCTCGCCGGGCAGATCAAGGGCGCGCCCATGCAGCTCTTCCAGATCTATTCCGCGGGCAATTTCATCGAGGCGACGGCGGAAACCCCCTATTTCCAGATCGGCGAGCACAAATACGGCAAGCCCATCCTCGACCGCGTCCTGAGCTTCGGCTGCACCATCAGCGACGCGGTGAAGCTCGGGCTTCTTTCCATGGATTCGACCATCCGGTCGAACCTCACGGTGGGCTTGCCGGTGGATGTGGCGGTCATTCCGAAGGATGCCTGCCGCGTGGCGCTTCGCCACCGCATCACGGAAGAGGACGAGGATTTCCGCATGATCCGGGAGAAATGGGGCGAGGCGCTGCGTCAGGCCTGGGCCGCCATCCCCACCCCCTCCTGGCTCGCGGAAGGGACGGGGGATTTCAGCAATACGGACAATCTGCGGCGGCCCTACCGGCCATCGGCCGTCTGACCCTCCGCGGGCGCGGCGCTCTTCGCGCCGCGATCGTTGGAGCGGCCGAACCAGTCGATGGCGGCAAGCGCCAGTTCGGCGCTCTGCTGCTCGAGCCCGCCGCTCCGCCGCGCCATGGCGAGCGCTGTCCAGACCGGCACAGCGTCCGCGTCATAGAGATTGAGGGTCACCGCCAGATGCGGCACGCGCACGGGAAGCTGCCGGTCGCGCGCGTGGGGCTGGGGCGACAGTTCCTCGGTGGGCGCGAGCTGGCGCAAGGAATCCGACCCGTCGTTGGCGGTCACGCCCCGGCTGCTGTTGCGGCCCATGCGCTCGCCGCGCGATCCGATGCCGGTGGTGGCGGCAGGATCGACCTCGATCTCCAGCACGAAGCCACCGCGATCCACGATCTTCAGCCCCTGCCGCTCGAACGCCTTGCGCACCGCTTCGGCGGCGGCGACCGTTTCCGCATTGTCGTCCATGGGCTCGATGGAGATCTGGGTCGGCGGGTCATAGTTCCGGAGCTTCCGGGCGATGAGAGATCCGCTGAAGCCGGTATTCTGCGCCAGTACCGGAAGGGCGACGGCGCAGGCGGCGACAAGAGCGATGAGGGCGCGGGAAGGAGAGGCAAGTCTCATGGCGGGCTCCCTTGAATGTTGTTCTGTCTCCGCGCGCGGGTTCACGCCGTCGAGCGGGAATTTACCACATATGCCGGTAGGTTACAGACTTGCACAAAGGAAGGCGAGAGGCCCCGTGAAACGGGACCCCTCGCCCTTTCCGATCCGAGGGGGGCGGACGGAAAGATCGTTGCGTCAGCGCATGCTCTTGTGGAGCCGTTGCGCCTGTTCCAGATGCATCTCCAGGGTCGGCAGGGTGTCCTTCGCGAAACCCTTGAGGCCCACATCGTCGCCCTTCTCCGAATACTCGCGGAACATGGCGACGGCCTTTTCATGGGCCTTGGCCTGAATTTCCATGTAATTCCGGTCGAAGTCGCGGCCGCGGCTCTTCTCGAGGTCGGCGAGCTTCTTCTGATGCTTCTCGTCAAGCTCCGTCGGCACCGTCTGACCGGCGGACTGGGCAAGCTCCTTCAGCCGCTCGTTCGCCTTGGTGTGATCGGCGATCATCTGGCGGGCGAAGGCGTTCACCTCCCGATCCTCGGTGCGCGAGGCGGCAAGCTCGCTCGATTGCACCTCGAACAGGCCGCTGACGGCCGCCTTCTCGACGAAGCGCTGGGTGGTCAGCGGCTCCATCTTCTTAGTGCGGTCGTGCTGGGCCTTGTCCTTGTCCATCTGGCCCGCAGGCGCGGTCCCGGTGCGGTCCGTCTGCGCGGGCTGCGCCGGATCGTCGGTGGTGCCCGCCGTCTGCGCCAGGGCGGGGCCCGCAAGCAAGGTGGCGAGGGCGACATATATCAGTGGCCTCTGCATCAATGATCTCCTCAATGTCCTCAAACCTCCCGCCCCCTCATTAACGAGGCGGCCGCGTCAAGGTTCCCCCGGAATACGCGAGTATTGCGGGCCAAGTTGCAGATAATGCGGATTGTGGCTGCCGGAGGATCTTTGCTACCATCCGGGGGAATAAGGATGGAGGTCTCCCATGTCGCAGAAGCGCATCCCCGCGTCCCGCTCCCTCAAATTCGCCCTGTCCACCGCGGCCATGGGCCTCGTGCTGTGGCTCGGCGCCGTCCCGGCCGCCGCAGAGCAGACCAGGGCGCCGACGGCCGAGGACGCCCGGACATTCGTCGAACAGACGAGCGCCGAGCTGAAGGCGCTGTGGATCAAGGCGGCGGAAGCCTCCTGGAACAAGGCGACCAACATCACGGAAGCGACCATCGCCGCGGAATCCGAGGCCATGGCCGAGGTGCTGGCGGCCGAGGCGCGGGTGTCCCGCGAGGCCGCCCGCTTCAACGACGTCAAGGTGGATGAAAGCCTGCGCCGCCAGCTCGACATCCTGAAGCGCATCTCCCTCAATCCGGCGCCGGCGGACGAGGCCAAGATCAAGCAGCTCGCCGAGATCTCGAGCCGCATGGAGGCGATCTACGGCAAGGGCCAGTACTGCAAGGACGGCAAGTGCCTGGACATCAACGGCCTGTCGGAGATCCTCGAGAAAAGCCGGGACTATGACGAGCAGCTCGAAGCCTGGACCGGCTGGCATGCGATCGCCCCGGAAATCCGCCCGCTCTATGAGCAATACGTGGCCCTCGTCAATGAGGGCGCGCGGGAGCTCGGCTACAAGGATGCGGGCGACCTGTGGCGCTCCGGCTACGACATGAGCGCGGAGGAGCTGAGCGCCGAGGTGGACCGCCTGTGGCAGCAGGTCTCCCCCCTCTATGAGGAGCTCCATTGCTATGTGCGGGCGAAGCTCGTGGAGAAATACGGCGCGGACAAGGTGCCCGCGGACGGCCCCATCCCCGCCCATCTCCTCGGCAACATGTGGGCGCAGCAATGGAACAACGTCTATGACATCGTGGCGCCATATCCCGAGG
>CAZDSS010000006.1:25746-52268 GCA_964508185.1 uncultured Sphingomonadales bacterium | reverse complement strand
TACAAGGCGGGGCGCTACGGCCTCGGCCCCAACAGCGCGCGGGTGCTTCTGGACCTCGGCTACGAGATCGATCTTTCCGTGGTGCCGGGGACGGATTTCGGCGCGGATGGCGGGCCGGACTTCCGCGGGCTGCCGCATGATCCGTTCTGGTTCGGCCCCGAGGGCCGATTGTTCGAGATCCCCCTGAGCCGCGGCTTTCCGGGCTTGCTCGGCGCTTATGGCGAAAGCGTCTACAACCTCATCGGCGGGCGCACCGGCCAGAGCCTGAAGCTTCCCGGCGTCATGAGCCGCCTGAAGCTCGTGGAGCGCATCGCATTGACGCCGGAGGGCGTGTCGCTCGACGACTGCAAGCGCGTGACCGAGCATCTCTTCGCGCAGGGGCGCCGCGTCTTCACCCTGGCCTATCACAGTTCGAGCCTTCTGCCCGGCGGCTCGCCCTATGTGAAGACGCTCGAAGGAAGGCAGCGCTTCCTCGACAAGATGGACGGCTACATCGCCTGGTTCCGCGAGAAGCTCGGCGGCCGCGGCGCGACGCCCTACGAGATCCGCGCCCTGTGCGGCGGTCCCGCAGTCACGAGCCCGGCTCGATCCCGCATTCCCGCGCCAGATATTCAAGGGTCATGATCCGGCCCATCTGCTCGGAATCGACCACCAGCTCCGTCCGGAAATAGTTGTCCATCACGGGGAATCCGCCGGGCAGGTAGTGGCGACGGAATTCGGGCTGCATGATCCGCGGCAGCACGCGCTTGCGCGCCCGGTTCTTGACCCGGTAGGCAAGGCGGCGGAGCTGCGGCGGCCGGAGATAGGTGAGCCAGTCGGACAGGCGCCGCCCAACGGGCGGGGGTGTTGCGAAGTCATGCCCGTAGGCCGAGGGATAGGCGGCAAGCTTCGGGTCGATCGCGGCGATGAGCGCCGCCTCGAAGATCCCGTGATTCTTGAGGGACAAGGGGATGCTCAGGGCCTGCTCCACCACGCTGCGTTCGAAGAACGGGGTCAGCGCCGGGCCCAGATGGTTGTTGAGCGTGGTGTTGAACCCGGTCCAGAAGCGGCCGCGGAAGCCGGGGTAGACGAATTCCACCTCGGCGCGGGAAAGGCGCGTGCGGCCGGGCCCGAAGATCGATCCGATCTTGTCGGCCATCACGTCCTGATAGCGCGCCTCGTTGAAGCGCGGGGTCGCAACCTTCGGGTCGAACTGGCTGTAGAAGGTGCAGACGAGGTCGCGGGTGGTGAACGGGCGGTCCGGCAGATAGAAGAAATTGCGGAAGATCTCGCCGCCGCCGCCGTTGAGGGCCAGCACATGACCCACGGTCCGGAGGGTGCGGGTGGCGAAGTCGCTGCCGTTGCCGATGATCCCGTCCGGCGGCCAGCCGTCGAAGGCCTGGAACTGGGCGGCGACGGCCTTCGCAACCCCTTCCGGGCTGTTGTCGCCGAGCGCCTGCTTGTCCTCATGCTTCAGGGGGAATCCCTCGCCCGCGGCGATGGCCTTGGCGACCCGCACGTCCGCGTCCCCTTCGCGGCCATAGACATGGATCCGGGGGGTGACGCCCTGCTCGCGCAGGAGGGCCAGGGTCAGGCGGCTGTCGTAGCCGCCCGAGAGCGCCGTATCTATCCGGTCGCCATAGGCGCGGGCGATCACCTTGAAATAGGGGCGTAAAGTTTGAAGCGCCGCCTCCACATGCTCTTCGAGGGGGAGGCGGCGCACGGCAGCCTGGGGCGGGGCGATGCGCTTCTCCGCGACGGTGTCGGGGGCGAGCATGTGGTGATGCTCCGGCCCGATGATGGAAATCCCGTCCACAAGGCTTGCCCCGCCATAGGTCGCGCCCTGGAACACGTATTCGTAGATCGCCTGGTCGTCGAACCGCCGCCGGTCGAGGGCGGCGACGCAGGCGAGGAAGGAATTGGACCAGATCTCGCCGTCGTCCGTGCGATAGACCTTGTAGGCGCCGAGGGCGTCGATGAACAGCCCGAGCCGTCCCGCAAGCCCCATGACGACGCAGTAGCAGCCGAGGAGCTTGCGCTCGTCGATGGCTCCGGCGCGGGCGTCGGCAAGCAGCTTGGCCAGGGCCTCCGTGCCGTGCCGCCCGGCATAGAACAGGGTGCCGACGGCGGCGGCGAAATCGCCTCCTTCCTCATGGATGTTGTCATTGGGGGAGACGAGCTTTCCCGCCAGGATCAGGCTGTGCTGGACGAGGTCGAGCCGCCGGAACGGGCCGAAGCCGCGGCGCTCCAGCGCCGCCTGCATGCGGCCAAGGCGCTCCTCGGCGCGTGGTCCCTTGCGGACGATGGCGAAGGCACCCATCGCTCTCCTTTCCCTTGCTTCCCCTTGTGGCCCGGAATGGGGCTTGCGGCAAGATTAGGTCAACTTCCTTGCCGACCGGTGAACGCTTCCGTCATGGCAAACTGCGGAGGAAGTGAATGGTTGCGTCGGCGGCGGCGCGGCGCCAGCGTTCGCTGGAGAATGTGTGATCGGTTTCAGGGATCTGGACGCGGGTGACCGTGGGCCGGTCGAGGAGGCCCTGCCATTCCGGGGCGCTGGACGCCGTATCCTCGAATTCCCGGGCGACGAGGTCCCGCTCGCTCATGAGCACGAGGGTCGCGCCGTTGTAGCGGCGGAGCCCGTCGGCCATGCGGCAGGGATAGGGGCGATCGTCCGCTGCCTTGGTCTCGCGCTGGCCGAGCGCCCGGCGCAGCAGGCCGAGGATGGACGCGGCGGAGCGGGCGATGTTGATCTCCCCGCGCAGGATCCGCTTCCAGTTCTCGGGGTTCCTCAGGCGCTTGCCGTAATAATGCTTGAGATAGGTCTGGGCCGCGCCGGTCTCCGTCCGCACCCAGGGATTGACGATGACCGCGCCCGAAACCGACGGGTTGTCCACCCCGCCAAGAAGGATGGCGGACGCGCCTTCGCACAGGCCCCACAGGACGACGCCGCGAAGATGGGGCGCGCGGCGGCGGAATTCGGCGATGGCCGCGTCCATGTCCGCCTTCAGGTTCTGGAAGCCGGGATATTCCCCCTCGCTGTCGCCGACGCCGCGCCAGTCGAAGCGCATGGCGGCGATCCCGGCGCGCGCCGCGGCCCGGGCGAGATGCACATATTGCCGATGCGCGCCGACCCGGTATTGCGGCCCGCCGACCAGGATCAGAAGGCCATGAGGCGCGGGCTCTCCCTGGGGTTCGTGCAGGATCCCCACCATGCGCGCGCCGTCGCAGGCGAAGGTGAAGGCCTGTTCGCGAAGGGCGTTGTCGGCCGCGCCGGTCATGGCCACATCTCCGCGAAAATTTCGACCGTCCGGGCGACGAGGGCAGGGGCCGGCTCCGGCTCTTGCAGGGTCCAGAACGCGGGGGCGGAAACCACATGGAGTGTGACCGCAGTTCCCTTCGCGCGGAGCGCCTCGGCGGCCCGTTCCGCCGCGGGCGGGAGGGTGGGCGGCTCCGCCTGGCTCATCTCGATCCAGTGGACGGGGAGGTCTTGCGGCAGCGCGATCTCGGCGAGCTTGCGGGCGGCGAGCGCCTGCGCCATGGCGGGCGTCAGGGCATAGCCGCCGATCTCCAGCGTCTCGCCATTCTCAAGCCGCGTCCTGAGGTCTTTCGTCGTCTCCTGATCCTTGCCGCCCCGGGCCATGGCCTCGGCCACGCGCAGGCGCAGGAACTGGGTGAGGAACTGCTCGCCGTTTGCGACCGGCGCCCAGAACATGAGGGAGGACGCCCCGATGCGGGACGCCGCTTCCGCTGCAAGGAGCGCGCCGGTGCGGAGGCCGATGAGGCCGATATCATGATACCCCCGGGCTGCGAGATCGGCCGCGACCGCCTCGATATCGCCGAGCCAGCCGTCGAAGGTTCCGTCGCCGAAATCCCCGGCGCTGTCGCCGGTGCCGTAAAGATCGGGGATGATGCAGGCGACGCCCCGCGCCGCGAGGGCACGGGCCGCTGCCGCCATCACATGGCGGGAGCGATTGAGTTCCTCGGCGAACGGAGGCGCGAGAATGACGGCGCGGCCCGCGCCGCCGTCACTTGCGAAGAGATTGACGAAGATCGCCCCGTTCGGGCCTTGCAGGAAGTAGGGTTGCACGCAAGCCGTCCGTTTGTCGTCAAGCGGACAGAGGCGAGCCCCGTCTCACGCGGCGGCTTTCTCTGCCACGAAATCGCGCAGGCTGCCGAAGGTCTCGAAGGTCTCGGCGCTGATTTCGTCATCCTCGATCACGATGCCGAAATGATCCTCGATGGCGGTCACCAGATTGACCACGGCCATGGAATCGAGTTCCGGCAGGTTCCCGAGCAGAAGGGTGTTGTCGTCGATGACGCTGGCCTTGTCCCCCAGCTGCAGGGTCTCGGCAAGAATGCGTCTCACTTGCTCCGTGACGGACATCCACTATGATCCTTGAAAACTACCGGCCGCATCGGGAAAATGCACCGGACACGGAATGACTATGTCTTGGGTGCGAGATATATACTAGAGACGAGGCGGTGAAGAAAGTCCGAACAAGAAGTTATTCGGTCGGTGAGGGAAAGTCGCTCGTCCATGTCCTCTAGCCTGATCGCGTCCCTGCGATCCGCAATCCGGGAATTCGGCGTCCGCGACGGCATCGGCTATCTCGTGGACCGCCTGCTCATGGTCCGCCTGCGCTGGGGCGGCCTTGCGCGCTACATCCTGACCGCGCAGCCCATCCCCGATGACCCGCTGCCGCTCCGCCCCGGCAAGCTTTCGTTTCAGGAACTGAAGCCCGGCGACCCGCGTCTCAGGGACCTGCCCCTGAGCGACAAGGTGCTCGATTTCCGCTTCCGCCAGAACGCCGTCTGCATCGCGGCGATCGAGAACGACCGGGCGGTCGCCTGCATCTGGTTCTGCTTCGGTCACTATGACGAGGACATGGTGCGCTGCCGCTATGTCCTTGAGCCGGAACAGGAAACCGCCTGGGACTTCGACGTTTACGTGGCCCCCGAGCATCGCATGGGCCGCACCTTCGCTCGGCTCTGGGCCGCCGCCAACGAATACCTGCGGGCGCGCGGCGTGCGCTGGTCCCTGAGCCGCATCTCGGGCTACAACCCCGCGTCCTTCAACTCCCACAAGAGGCTCGGCGCGCGGGTGATCGGGCGGGCGAGCTTCCTGCGCATCGGCAACTGGCAGCTCATGTGGTCGAACCGCGCCCCCTACCTCCATCTGTCGAGAAAGGCACAGCCGCGGCTCCGCGTCCGCGCCCCGAAATCGCCTTGATCCTGCCGTCCCATAACGCCTTCACACTTCGCTAATTTCCGGTCTGCTATGGTCCGGGAGATTGCAAGTCGCGGCAAGATCGCTAAGCTCGCATCATATTCTTTAGATATAAGACCCTTCGTTCATCGAAAAGCGCCATGGCCCAGCTCATTCCCCATCTGATCCGAGACACCGTTCAGCGCCAGCCGCAGGCGGTGGCGCTCCAGCATCGTGACGCGTCGCTCACCTATGAGGAGCTGTGGGCGCTCGTGCAGGATACGGCGCAGGCCGTGCTGGCCGCCGGCATCGGGCGCGGCGAACGCGTCGCCATATACCTGCCGAAGCAGTTCGAGACGGTGGCGGCGATCTTCGGCGCGAGCGCCGCGGGCGCGGTCTTCGTGCCCGTGAACCCGGCGCTCAAGGGCCGGCAGGTCGCCTATATCCTGGCCGACTGCAACGTGCAGCTGCTGGTTACCAGCAACGACCGCCTCGTCGGGCTTGCGGAGGATCTGCGCGGCTGCCCCGATCTCAAGCGGATCGTCGTCACCAACGACAAGGCGGCGGAGGTGGATCTTCCCGGCGTCGAGATCGAGACCTGGGACGCCTTCATGGCCCGGGGCGGGGAGGCGCGGCGCGAGCCCCATCGCGTGATCGACGCCGACATGACGGCGATTCTCTATACGTCCGGCTCCACCGGCATGCCGAAAGGCGTGGTCCTGTCCCACCGCAACATGGTGGCGGGGGCGAAATCGGTCGCCGAATATCTTCGCAACAATCCGGACGACGTGATCCTGAGCGTCCTGCCCCTGAGCTTCGACGCCGGATTGAGCCAGCTTACCACCGGCTTCTGGTCGGGGGCGCGGGTGGTGCTCATGAACTATCTGCTGCCGCGGGACGTTATCAAGGCGGTCGCGCGCTATGGCGTGACCGCCATGACCTGCGTGCCGCCCCTTTGGGTGCAGCTTGCCGACCTCGACTGGCCGGAGGAAGCGGTGAATTCCGTCCGTTACATCTCCTCGACCGGCGGCCGCATGCCGCGCCCGGTGATCGCCAAGCTGCGGGAACGCCTGCCCAGGTCCGAGGTCATCATCATGTACGGCCTCACCGAATCGTTCCGCTCCACCTATCTGCCTTTCTCGGAGCTGGACCGGCGGCCTGACAGCATGGGCAAGGCGATCCCCAACGCCGAAGTGATGGTGGTGCGGCCCGACGGCACGCCCTGCGAGCCCGGCGAGGTGGGCGAGCTCGTCCATCGCGGCGCGCTCGTCTCCATGGGCTACTGGAACGATCCCGAGCGCACGGCCCAGCGCTTCCGCCCGGCCCCCGGCCAGCCCAAGGGCATCCCGATCCCCGAGATCGCCGTCTGGTCCGGCGACAAGGTGAAGATGGACGAGGACGGCTTCCTCTATTTCGTCGGCCGCGACGACGAGATGATCAAGACCTCGGGCTATCGCGTGAGCCCGACGGAGCTCGAGGAAGTGCTCTACGGCAGCGGGCTCGTGGGCGAGGTGGTGGCGCTCGGCATTGACGACGCCGCCCTCGGCCAGTCGATCGCCATCGTCGCGACGGCCAAGGACGGCGGCGCGCTCGACAGCGAGGCGATCCTCGCCTATTGCCGCAAGAATCTGCCGACCTATATGGTTCCCCATCACGTGCTGGCCTGGCCGGAGCTGCCGCGCAACCCGAACGGCAAGCTCGACCGCAAGGCCATTGGCGACGAGGTGCGCGCGAGCCTCGCCAAAGCCTGAGGAGTTCAAAGGACGATCATGACCGCAGCCACGCCCGTCACCGAAGGCATCGTTCGGAAGGAAGCCCCCAAGCACGCCGAGCTCGAGGGTTTCGGCGTCAGGGACAATTGCCTCACCGTCGGCGGCGTGCCCGTCACCCGCCTTGCCGACCGGGTGGGGCAGACGCCGTTCTTCGCCTATGACCGCGGGCTCATGACCGCCCGAGTCGAAAGCCTGCGCAAGGCGCTGCCCAAAGACGTCCATCTCCATTACGCCATGAAGGCCAATCCCATGCCCGCCGTGGTGCAGCACATGGCGCGGATCGTCGATGGCCTCGATGTGGCGTCGGCAGGCGAGATGCAGGTGGCGCTCGATACCGGCATCGATCCCCTGACCATCAGCTTCGCGGGGCCGGGCAAGACGCCCCAGGAGCTGTCCTGCGCGGTCGCCGCCGGCATCGTCATCAACATGGAAAGCCCCTACGAGATGGAGGTGATCGCAAGGATCGCCGAGAAGCAGGGCCTGCGCCCCCATGTGGCGATCCGCGTCAATCCCGATTTCGAGCTCAAGACCTCGGGCATGAAGATGGGCGGCGGGCCCAAGCAGTTCGGCGTGGACGCCGAGCAGGTCCCGGCCATGCTGAAGCGCCTTGGCGAACTGGATCTCGCCTTCCACGGCTTCCACATCTTCTCCGGCTCCCAGAACCTGCGCGAGGAGGCGCTGGAAGAAGCCCAGGAGAAGACCATCAATCTCGCGATCGAGCTGGCGCGGCATGCCCCGACGCCGCCGCGCATGGTCAATATCGGCGGCGGCTTCGGCATTCCCTATTTCCCCGGCGACAAGCGGCTCGACATCGAGCGCGTGGGCGCCAATCTCGAACGCCTCATGCCGCGGGCGCGGCAGGAGCTCGAGGGGGCGGAGATCGTCGTCGAGCTCGGCCGCTATCTCGTGGGCGAGGCGGGGGTTTACGTCGCCCGCGTCGTGGACCGCAAGGAAAGCCGCGGTCAGGTGTTCCTCATCACCGACGGCGGGCTCCATCACCAGCTCTCCGCCTCGGGCAATTTCGGGCAGGTGATTCGCAAGAACTACCCGGTGGCGATCGCCAACAAGATGGATCTTCCGGCGGTGGAGGAAGCCAATATCGTCGGCTGCCTCTGCACGCCCCTCGATCGCCTCGGCGACAAGGTGCCGCTGCCCAGAGGCGAGGTCGGCGACCTTGTGGTCGTGTTCCAGTCCGGCGCCTACGGGCGGTCCTCGAGCCCCACGGCCTTCCTTGGCCATCCCGAGCCGGCAGAGATACTGGTTTGAGAGGTGACCATCATGCTTGACGAGCGGAAGGGCCGCTGATGGCGGGATTTGGTGGCTGGTTCGGCGGCCATATGCCCGAGGAGGCGCAACGGCCGACCGCCCTTCACATGGCCGAGCAACTGTTCCGCGGCGTGAGCGCCCATGGCCGCGGCGGGCACGATCCCCATCTCGCGGGCGCGCCGGAGGCGGCGGTCGCCGTGGTGCCGGGCCTCGTCCTCGGCGAGGCGGTCAATCACGACGGCATCGTCGCCGCGATCTACGGCCGCCCGCGCTGGGAGCGGGAAGCGCTTGCGGCGCGCGCCCGCCGCGGCTTCGCCCACAGCGTCGCCGAGGCCTGGCGCGAGCATGGGGCGGAATTCCTCGATCAGCTCAAGGGCTGGTTCGCGGTCGCGGTCTACGACACCACGTCGCGCAGCGGGGTCGTCGCCATCGACCGCAGCGGCATCGCTTCCCTCTGCTACGGCCGCGCGTCCGACGGCGCCTTCGTATTCGGGGCGACGACGGACGCCGTGCGCGCCTATCCGGGCGTGCATGCCACCATCGCGCCCCAGGGCGTGTTCAACTATCTTTTCTCCTTCGTGGTGCCGTCGCCCACCACCATCTTCGGCGAACTGCGCAAGCTTCGCCCCGGCGAGATGGTGGAGATCAGGGAGGATGCGGCGGACGCCCGCTTCTACTGGGAAATGCCCTATACGACCCAGCGCACCGGGGCCATGGCCGATTTCGGCCCCGCGCTCCTGCCGACGCTCGAGGCGGGCTTCCGCCGTACCGTCGAAGGGGCAAGCGCCGACGAGGTGGGCGCTTTCCTGAGCGGCGGGCTCGATTCCAGCACCGTCGCCGGGCTCATGGCCAACCATTACGGGGATGGCCGCACCTTCACCATCGCCTTCAAGGAACCGAAATACGACGAAAGTCGTTATGCCCGCATCGCCGCCGAGCATTTCGGGACGGTGTATCATGAATATGTGCCGACGCCGGAGGACGTGCTCGATCTGATGCCGCAGCTGGCCGATGCATATGACGAGCCCTACGGCAACACTTCGGCGGTGCCCGCCTATTGCTGCGCGCGCATGGCGCGGGAGCATGGCGTCTCCGTCATGCTGGCGGGCGACGGCGGCGACGAGATTTTCGCGGGTAACGAGCGGTATGCCATGATGCAGCGGATCGAGCGCTATGCCCTCATTCCCCGGCCGCTGCGCAAGATCCTGCTTGAACCGCTGCTGAAGCTCCCGGGCGTGGGCAAGCTCCCGGTGCTGTCACGTGCTGCGCGCTGGTCCCGCCGCTACGCGATCCCCATGCCCGAGCGCATCTATTCCTACGGCTTCGCCGCGGCAAAAAGGGCCCCCGACATCTTCACCAGTGATGCCATGGCGGCCATCGATCTCGATCAGCCGACGGCGATCCTGCGCGAGACCTACGAACGGCCGCGGGATGCGGACATGCTCCAGCGCATGATGCATCTCGACCTCAAGGCGACGCTTGCCGACAACGATCTCAGGAAGGTGAACCGCATGTGCGCGCTCGCCGGCGTCGAGGTGCGCTATCCCTTCCTCGACGACGGCGTCATGGCCTATGCGGCGACCATTCCGTCGAAGCTTCTGCTGCCCGGCACCCGGCTCCGCAAGTTCTTCAAGGATGCGACAAGGGACTTCCTGCCGCGGGAAATTCTCGTGAAGCAGAAGCACGGCTTCGGCTTGCCGTTCGAGGTATGGGTCAAGCAGCATCGCGGCCTTCAGGACATGGTGCGCGACCTGGTGACGGCGGCGGCGGGCCGCGGCTTCTTCAACCGCGCCTTCCTCGATTCCGTGGTGGCGTCGACGGCACGGCCGGAGCGCACCGCCCTCGACAGCGTGGCCTGGGACATCGCCATGCTGGAGATGTGGATGCGCGCCCATATGGATCCCAAGGCATAGGCTCCAAGGGGAGGCTTGCCCAAATGATGTCATTTTTGGTGAAGAAACTGCTTTAACCGGAGGCGTAATTGCGTATGTTCCATTCTCCCGTCGCGGCTGGGGTTAGGCCGCAGCGGGGGAAAGACCGGCGAAAACACCGGTTTATGGCGGAATTTCCGAACCGGATGCGGTGTAACGCTTGGTAAATATTTTCCGTGCATAGTCAGA
The DNA here is from genome assembly GCA_964508185.1 of uncultured Sphingomonadales bacterium. GTDB lineage: Bacteria > Pseudomonadota > Alphaproteobacteria > Sphingomonadales > Govanellaceae > CAZDSS01. The sequence goes on along the minus strand of CAZDSS010000006.1, from coordinate 41,925 downwards.
ATCCTTGATGGGTGTCTGGCTTTGTGAATAATGCGGAAGGGATAGCCGGGGCTGGTTACCGGCGACGCTGAACAGATTTGGCCAGATCGCAATAACAAGGGGACGCGGTCGTGATAAGAACGCTTTTCGATCTCACTTCCTTTCATGCCGGGCGGGCTATCCGGGCGACGTTGGCGGGTCTTGCGGCCCTGGCCATTGCGGCCTGCGCATCCAGGGGTCCGGAGCTTCCGTCCGCCAATTTCGTGCCGGAAACCGAAGGTCCCGGGCCCAACTACATTGTCGGGCCTCTGGACAACATCACCATCTTCGTCTGGCGCAATCCCGAGCTTTCGACCCAGGTGACCGTGCGTCCCGACGGGCGCTTCTCGGTGCCGCTCATCGACGACATGGTGGCGACCGGCCGCACGCCGACCGAACTCGCCCGCGCCATCGAGGAGCGGCTGGGTCAGTACATCCAGAGCCCGATCGTGACGGTGATCGTCAACGGCTTCGTCGGCCCGTTCGCGCAGCAGGTGCGCGTGGTGGGCGAGGCGGCGCAGCCCCAGGCCATTCCCTATCGCGCCAACATGACCCTGCTCGACGTCATGATCGCGGTGGGCGGCCTCACCGACTTCGCCGCGGGCAACCGGGCGACCCTCGTGCGCACCACCGAGGGCGGCCAGCGCGAATATTCGCTGCGGATCTCCGACCTCCTGAAGGACGGCGATCCCAAGGCCAATGTCAGCATCATGCCGGGTGATGTCATCATCATTCCGGAAAGCTTCTTCTAAGCCCGGGCGGGCGCGGCCGGGGCAACCTCCGGCCGCCGTCCTCCCGCCCATCGCCCGCCGCCATGCCTGGCGGGCCTCCCAGGGGTCGAGCCAACAACAAGGGCCGGGGCGCAACCCGGAACCCGGCCCTTAAACGGCTGTTAATGGAGCCGCGTCATACTGGCTCCGGAGCCCGGCGGGCGGGGGCTTGCAGACGGCGAATAAGAGCGGTCCGGAAACGGGTTGCTAACCAGTTCACCTCCAGCATGGAGCCCGGCCGTCGCGGACGGGCCGTGACTGAGGAAGCGACGAATGAACCAGATATACCAGCAGATCATTTCCATCCTCTACGGCATCTGGCGGCGCCGGGTCTATGCCCTGGTGACGGCCTGGGTGGTCGCTGCCATCGGCTGGTTCTTTGTGGCTCAGATTCCCAACAAGTACGAGGCGTCCGCGCGCATCTACGTGGACACCCAGTCCATGCTCGGCACCCTCATGAAGGGCATGGCGGTCAATACGGACATCCTCCAGCAGCTCAACATGGTGCGTCAGACCCTGGTCAGCCGGCCCAACATGGAAAAGGTCGTGCGCATGACCGACCTTGATCTCAAGGCCAAGGACGACAAGGAGCTGGACGCCATCATCACCGACCTGCAGAAGCGCCTGAAGCTGCAGTCCTCGGGCGTCAACCTGTTCCGTCTCAGCTACGAGGACCAGGATCCGCAGCTCGCCCGCCGCGTGGTGCAGTCGCTGCTCACTCTCTTCGTCGAGGCCAATATCGGCGCGAGCCGCAAGGACCTCGCCGGCACCCGCCGCTTCCTCGACGACCAGATCCGCAAGCAGGAGCAGGAGCTGATCGCGGCCGAACGCCGCCGCGCCGAGTTCCAGCAGAAGAACCTGGGCTTCCTGCCCGGCGAGCGCGGCTATTTCGGCCAGCTGCAGCAGGCCAGAAGCGATCTCATCATGGCCAGCGCCGAGCTCGAGGAAGCGAAGGTGCGGCGCGACGAGATGATGCGCCACCTCACCGAGACGCCGCCCTACATTTCCGCCCCCGCGGGCGCCGGCGGCCCGCCCATCGGCGGCTCGCTGTCCGACTATCCGGCGCGCATCGCGACGGCCCAGCGCCGCCTCGACGAGCTCAAGGAGCGCGGCTACACGGACAAGCATCCGGACGTGGTGATCCTGCAGGATCGCATCAACACCATGACCAAGGAATACGAGGAGGAGCAGCGCAAGCTGGCCGAGCAGCTGGAAAGCGGCGACTTCACCCCGCTCCCCGGCAGCAACGTGGTGCCCAATCCGCTGTACGAGCAGCTGAAGCTCCGCCTCATCGACATGGAAACCCAGATCGCCACCCTGCAGAGCCGCGTCGATCAGCGGCGCGAGGACGTGGCCAAGCTCGAGAGCTACGCCCAGCGCGTGCCCGAGGTGGAAGCGGAGCTCACCCGCCTCAATCGTGACTACAACGTCATGAAGAGCAATTACGAGAAGCTCCTGCAGCGCCGCGAGGCCGCGCGCCTGGCCCAGGATCTCGAGACCAAGAGCGACGGGGTGCAGATCCGCGTCGTCGATCCGCCGGAACTGCCGCGCGTGCCGAGCAGCCCGAACCGCCTGCTGCTTCTCACCGGCGTGCTGGTGGTGGCGCTCGGCGCAGGCGTTGCCGTCGCCTTCCTCATGAGCCAGCTGCACACCACCTATTCCACGGTGCAGAGGCTCCGCGACGCCTTCGCCTATCCCGTGCTCGGCAGCATCTCCGCCATCGTCACGGAAGCCGACAAGCGGATGCGCCTGCGCAACCTGATGGCCTTCGGCATCGGCCTTGTGGGTCTGTTCGGGGCCTTCTTCGGTGTCGTCATGATCGAGGTCATGCGCGGCAACCTTTATGTGATCTGAGTCGAAGGGACGAAACATGGATCTGCCAGACAAGGCCGCAGAAAAGAAGCGACCCGAATCCCTGGTGGAACGGGCTGCGGAGAAGATGGCGAAGGCGGCCGAAGCCTTCGTCGGTCCGGCCTCGCCCGCGCCCGCGGCGCCCCTCGGCGGCGCGTCCGGCGCTGCGCCTGCGGGTCTCTCGAACGCTGCGGGTCCGGTCCATGTGGTGCAGCCCCTGGACGGCGCGGCTTCGGCTCCCCACGGGGGCATCGGCCCCGGCGCCGCGGCCATGCCGCGAATCACGCCGGACGAGCGCAAGGCGCGCCGCAGCCGCCGGGTGGAGATCGATCTCGCATCCCTCGCCGCGCGCCATTACCTGACGCCCGAAAGCGAACCCACGGCCATGGCCGAGGAGTTCCGGATCGTCAAGCGCAGCCTGCTGCTCAACGCCTTCGCCAAGGGGCCGGGGGCGATCCGCAACGGCAATCTCATCCTCGTCACCAGCAGCCAGCCGGGCGAGGGCAAGACCTTCTGCGCCGTGAATCTTGCCATGAGCATGGCGTCTGAACGGGATACCACGGTGCTTCTGGTCGATGCCGACACCCACAAGCCCGAGGTGCTGCGCACCTTGGGGATCGAGGCGCGGAAGGGCCTCGTGGACGTGGTCGCGGACGAAAGCCTCGATCTCGCCGACTGCCTGATCCGCACCAATATCGAAAACCTCGCGCTGCTGCCCGCCGGGCGGCAGCACAATCTCACGACCGAGCTGCTCGCCTCCGAGCGCATGGGCGTCATCGTCGAGGACATCGCCAAGCGCTATCCGGACCGCGTGGTGATCTTCGATTCGCCGCCCGTGCTCGCGAGCAGCGTCGCGTCGGTGCTCGCCCTCCATGTGGGGCAGATCCTGTTCATCGTCGAGGCGGAGCGGACCCGCGAACCGCAATTGAAAGAGGCCCTTTCTCTGGTAAGCTCTTGCGAGAACATCAATCTGTTGCTTAACAAATCGCGCTTCTCAGGCGGAGACAAGAAATTTGGCTCATATTATGGCTACGGCACATAAGGGGATGGCCGGTACGGGGGGCCACGACAAGAAACTGGGCATCAAGGGGGCTGGGGCCGTCGCGGCCCTTGCGCTCGTTCTCGGCGCGGGGCTGACCACGCCGGCGGCCGCGGGCGTGTGGCGCGCGACGCCGAGCCTCGAGGTCGCCGAAACCTGGACCGACAACGTCGATCTGGATTCGGTCGAGCGGGAATACGATTTCATCACGCGCATCACGCCGGGGATCAATATCAGCGGCCGCGGCGGCCGGCTGGACATGTTCCTCGACTACAAGGCGAACTTCCTGATCTTCGCCCGCGACGACGAGAATACGGACCTGCGGCACCAGCTGCGCTCCAGCCTCAACAGCGAGGTGGTGGAGGACTGGCTGTTCCTCGACGCCCGCGCCAGCATCAACCAGCAGTTCCTGGAACGCGGCGGCTCCATCTCGCGGAACGACGACAACGTCACCGACAACCGCCGCACGGTGCAGAACTACAGCATCTCGCCCTCCATCAAGCGGCCGCTCGGCACCTTCGCGACCGCGGTCGCGCGCTATCGCGTGGGCTATGTGCGGGTCGGCGCGCCGGAGAACACCACGGTGATCCCTGTCGCCGAAATCCTCGACGACACCATGACCCAGCAGGGCCGGTTCGAGCTCAACAGCGGGCGCCGCTTCACCCGGCTCAACTGGCAGCTGTCGGCGGACTATACCTATTACGACCGCTTCAACGGGCGGCGCGATTCCGAGCGCACCATCTTCATGGCCGACGGCGGCTATCGCGTGAACCAGTGGCTCCGGCTGGAAGGCATGGTGGGGTACGAGAAGCTCACGGACCGCACCCTGTCGTCGCGGCCCTCGGGCTTCATCTGGAATGCGGGCGCGACCTTGACGCCGGGGCCGCGCACGACTCTCAGCTTCCGCGGCGGCCGCCGCTACGAACGCGACAACTGGAGCGTGCGCGGCATCTACCGCATCTCCGAACGGTCGAGCTTCACCCTCTACTACGTGGAGGAGATCACCACCACCTACAACATCCTTCAGGACAGCCTGGAGGAGGATCCGATCTTCAATCCGGATCTCCCGGGGCTGGATAACGGCCAGGGCTCGCTCATCGACCGGTCGTTCCGGCGCAAGCGCCTGTCGGCCACCTTCGCGGGCAGCCGCAAGCGCAACAGCTTCGCGCTCACCGGCTTCTGGGAGGATCGCGCGGGCGAGGGCGCGTTCCGGGGCGAGGACAACTATGGCGTCACCGGATCGTTCAATCGTCAGCTGTCCCGCTACATGAACTTCAGCATGGGCGGCACCTACCAGCACACGAAGTTCACGGACGGCATCAATCGCAGCGACGACTTCTATTCCGCGCAGGTGGGGCTCAATTACCTTCTCTCGGAAAATCTTTCCGGCGGCGTGACCTATTTCCACACCAACCGCCAGTCGAGCTTCGATCTCCGGGACCTGAAGGAAAATGCCGTGCGGGTCAGCCTCAAGGCTACCTTCTGAGCGGGCAGGGCGGCGGCGGCCGGTCCCTGATCGTCTTGACGGGGGCCGGATGCGCCTACATCTGACACATGAAATCGCCGGGGCGGGGGGCTCCGGCGGATCCGGGCGCGATGATCTAGAGAAGCGACATGTACGTTGAGTTCTACAAGTTATCGGGCCGGCCATTCCAGCTTACCCCCGATCCCCGGTTCTACTTCAACAGTAGCACCCACAAGAAGGCCATGGCCTATCTCACCTATGGCCTCAACCAGGGGGAGGGCTTCATCATCATCACCGGCGAGGTGGGGGCGGGCAAGACCACCCTCGTCGGCCATCTGTTCGACCAACTGGACCGCACCCGCTTCGTCGCCGCCAAGGTGGTGACGACCCAGACCGGCGCGGACGACACTCTACGCATGGTGGCGGCGGGCTTCGGCCTTGCGACCGAAGGCGCCGACAAGGCGACGCTGCTGCAGCGGATCGAAGGCTATCTGCGCGCCCAGCACCGGGCGGGGCGGCGCGCCCTTCTCATCATCGACGAGGCGCAGAACCTGCCCATCAGCGCGCTCGAAGAACTGCGCATGCTGTCGAACTTCCAGGAGGGCGACCGCGCGCTGTTGCAGAGCTTCCTCCTCGGCCAGCCGGAATTCCGCGAGAAATGGGCGCTCGATCCCGCCCTCGAACAGCTCCGCCAGCGGGTCATCGCGACCCACCATCTCCAGGCCATGACGGCGGAGGAGACCGAAGGCTATATTCGCCATCGCCTTGAGCTTGTGGGCTGGAAGAACGATCCGAGCTTCACGGACGAAGCCTTCGCCAAGATCTATGAATATACGGGCGGCGTGCCGCGCCGGCTGAACGCCCTTTGCGCCCGCGTGCTGCTGTTCGCGGCCCTCGAGGAGGCGCACGAGATCACCGGCCAGCTCGTTGAGGAAGTGATCGCCGACCTCGAGCGGGACAACCGCGCGGCGGCCGCCAAGGCCAAGGAAAACGCCCGCGCCGGGGCGGAGCTTGCCAGTCTCAAGCACAAGCTCGATGGCGCGCGCTTCGACCACATGGGCGGCAGCGGCATCAGCGGCCCGGTGCTGGACGAGATCCTGCGCCGCCTCGACGTGCTGGAGCAGTATGTGCGCATGCACGACCAGACCATCAAGCAGGCGCTGGAACTGGCCGCAAACTGGCTCGAGAACGGCGGCAGCCTGCAGGGCGGCAATCTGGAAAGCGGGGTCAACGGCGAGCTCAACGGCAATGGCGGGAGCGCCGACCATGCCTGAAGGGGTGCGGGAACAGGCAGTCCCGGCCGCAGGCGCGGCCGCGGCGCCCGCCGTCTTGCGCGACGGCGCGGGACGCGTCGTTAACGCCATGACGGTGGATGTGGAGGACTATTTCCAGGTCCAGGCCTTCGAACGTGTCATCGACCGCAGGGACTGGGAAAATCTGCCGCCGCGGGTCGAGCGCAATACCCATGCCGTCCTCGACCTTCTGGCGTCGCACGGCGTCAAGGGCACCTTCTTCACCCTCGCCTGGGTGGCGAAGCGCCATCCCGGGATCATTCGCCGCATCGTCGATGAGGGCCACGAGCTTGCAAGCCACGGCATGGCCCATGTGCGCGCGTCCGACCAGGATTTCGCCACCTTCTCGGCCGACGTGTCGGACGCCAAGAAGCTGCTCGAAGACATGGGCGGCACTGCGGTGCGCGGCTATCGCGCGGCCAGTTTCTCCATCGGCGAACGCAATCTCTGGGCGCTCGAGGCGCTGGAGAAGGCGGGTTATGCATACAGCTCCAGCATCTATCCCATCCGCCACGACCATTACGGCATGCCGGGCGCGCCGCGCTTCGCCTTCCGGCCGGAGACGGCGCCGGAGCTCGTGGAAGTCCCGGTCACCACGATCGAGGTCATGGGACGCCGGCTTCCCTGCGGCGGCGGCGGCTATTTCCGGCTTCTGCCCTACGGGCTTTCGCGCTGGGCGATGCGCCGCGTCAATGACGAAGGCCAGCCCTGCATCTTCTATTTCCATCCGTGGGAGATCGATCCCGACCAGCCGCGCCAGACGCAGGCGCCGCTGCGCTCGCGCTTCCGCCATTACACCAATCTCGGGGTGATGGCGGACAAGCTCGGCCGCGTGCTCCGCGACTTCGCCTGGGGCCGCGCCGACCGGATCTTCCTCGGCTCTGCCGCTGCCTGACGGGGGATTCATGGTCGAGATCGCACGGCTTGCCCCGGAGGACGGCGCGCGGTGGGACGAATTCGTGTTCGCCCATCCCGACGGCACCTTTTTTCACCGCGCCGCATGGAGCGAGGTGATCGCGGACAGCTTCGGCCATCGCACCCATTACCTGATGGCGAAGCGCGGGAACGAGATCACGGGCGTGTTGCCCTTGACGGAGATCAACAGCCGCCTGTTCGGCCGCTCCCTCATCGCCAATGCGTTCTGCGTCTATGGCGGGCCGCTTGCGCTGGATGCTGAAGCGGGCGCGGCGCTCGACGACGCGGCGTGGAAGATCGCGGAAGAACGCAACATTCCCGTCCTCGAATACCGGAGCCGCAGCCGCTGCCGTCCGGACTGGGCGGTGAAGGACAATCTTTACGTCACCTTCCGCAAGGAAATCTCCGCCGATCACGACGCCAACATGAAGGCGATCCCGCGCAAGCAGCGCGCCATGGTGAGGAAGGCCATCGATCGCGGCCTTCAGAGCGAGGCGGACCAGAACGCCGACCGCCTGTTCGCGGTCTATGCGGAATCCGTGCGCAATCTCGGCACCCCGGTGTTCGGCCGCCGCTATTTCCGCAAGCTCGTTTCCGCCTTCGGCCCCGAGGATTGCGACATCGTCACCGTCCTGCACGAAGGCGCGCCGGTCGCGAGCGTTCTGAATTTCTATTTCCGCGGCGAGGTGCTGCCCTATTATGGGGGCGGTACGGCGGCGGCGCGCGCGCTTGCCGCCAATGATTTCATGTATTGGGAAGTGATGCGGCGGGCGGCGGACCGCGGCTGCACCCTGTTCGACTTCGGGCGCAGCAAGCAGGGCACCGGCGCCTTCTCCTTCAAGAAGAACTGGGGCTTCGCGCCGGAGCCGCTCACCTACGAATACCGCCTGGCGGAGGGCGCCGAGATGCCCGACATCAACCCGCTCAATCCCAAATACCGCCTCATGGTCGCAACCTGGCAGCGGTTGCCGCTCTTCATCGCCAATCGCATCGGGCCGCTGATCGCCCGGGATCTCGGGTGAGGGGCGCCATGGCCGATATCCTGTTCCTCGCCCACCGCATTCCCTATCCGCCGAACAAGGGCGACAAGATCCGCTCGTGGCATTTGCTCGCCCATCTCGCCAAGCGGCATCGCGTCCATCTCGGCTGCTTCGTGGACGATCCCGCCGATTTCGCCCATGTGCCCTTCCTGCAGGACCTGTGCGCGAGCGTCATTGCGCTCCCCCTCGATCCGCGCAAGGCGAAGATCCGGGCGCTTTCCGGCTTCATTCGCAGCGAGGCGCTGTCCATCGGCTATTACCGGGACGCGCGGCTCGAACGCTGGGTCGCATACACCGCCATGCAGAACCGGCTTGCGGCGACGGTCCTCTATTCCTCGCCCATGGCGCAATATGCGCTCCACCGCCGCGACAAGCTCGGCAGCGTCATCATGGATTTCGTGGACGTGGATTCCGACAAATGGCGGCAATATGCGGAATCCCGCAGCTTTCCCATGTCCTGGGTCTATGGCCGGGAAGCGCGCACGCTCCTCGCCTATGAGCGGGAGATCGCAGCGAAAGTGGACATGAGCTTCTTCGTGTCGGACGCCGAAGCCGCCTTGTTCCGCAGCCTCGCGCCGGAATCGGCGGCGAAGGTCGCGGCGCTCACCAACGCCGTCGATCATGCCTATTTCTCCCCCGCCCACAGCTTCGCCTCGCCCTTCGACGGGCGGGAGAAGGCACTCGTCTTCACCGGCGCCATGGATTACTGGGCCAATGTGGACGCGGTGGACTGGTTCGCGCGCGAGGTGCTGCCCCTGATCCGCGCCGGGGAAGGGGACGCCGTCTTCTACATCGTCGGCGGCAACCCGACGCTCAGGGTCAAGGCCCTGGCCGAAGTGCCGGGCGTGCGGGTCACCGGGCGGGTGCCCGACGGCAGGCCCTATATCGCCCATGCCGCGGCGGTCGTATGCCCCTTGCGGATCGCCCGCGGCATCCAGAACAAGGTGCTCGAAGGCATGGCCATGGCGCGCCCCGTGGTGGCGACGCCTCAGGCTTTCGAGGGGATCGACGCGACCCCCGGCGAGCAGCTGCTCGTCGCCGATACGCCGGAAGCGTTCGCCCGCGATGTGCTCAGGATCCTGCGCGAGGGCGGCGGGATGCTTGGCGAGCGGGCGCGGGCGCGGATCCTCGCCCGCTACGGCTGGGACGCCGCCCTGCGCCTTCTCGACGACGTGATCTCCGACCGGGCGGGGGTGCATCATTCGTGACCGCCAGCATCCCCAGGATCGCCCCGCAGGGCAGCAGAGGATACCGCTCGTGAACGACGCAAAGCCCCTTGTGGATCTGAACCGCCCGCAGGATGCGGCGCCGTCCGGCGCCGCGGCGGCGGATGTGCAGGTGCAGGCCATTCCGGCGGATGCGGCGCGGCGCGCCTGGATCGCGGCGGGGATCGCCTGGGGGCTCGGGCTTGCGGCGCTTCTCCTCATCTTCCGCGATACGGCGGAGGCCATGGCGCTCACCTGGTGGCATTCCTCCACCTATCAGCATTGCATGCTGATCCCGGTGATCGCCGCCTTCCTCGTTTATGAACGGCGGAGCCTGTTCGCGCGGACGACGCCGAAGGCGGCGCCGCTCGCGCTCCTCCTCGTGCTGCTTGGCGGCTTCGGCTGGCTGATCGGGCGGCTCACCAGCGCGCTCATCGTCGAGGAGCTGGCCCTCGTCTTCATGATCCAGGCGAGCGTCGCCCTGATCTTCGGCTGGCATGTGACGCGGGCGCTCGTCTTTCCGCTGTTCTTCCTCTATTTCGCCGTGCCCTTCGGCGACTTCCTGATCCAGCCCCTGCAGAAGGTGACGGCGGACATGTCCGTCTGGCTTCTGCATCTCATCGGGATCCCGACGTTCCGCGAGGGCATGTTCATCTCGACCCCGTCGGGCGACTTCCATGTGGCCGAAGCCTGTTCGGGCGCGCGCTTCCTGATCGCCATGCTGCCTCTCGGCGTGCTCTTCGCCAACATGAGCTTCCAGAGCCCCCTGCGCCGCGCCGCGGTCATCCTGCTGTCGGTGGTGGTTCCGATCGTCGCCAACGGCATCCGCGCCTTCGGGATCATCTATATCGCTTACCTTACCGACAACGAATATGCGGTGGGCGTCGATCACCTGGTCTATGGCTGGATCTTCTTCGCCTTCGTCACGGTGGTGCTGATCGCCATCGGCATGCTGTTCGCCGACAAGCCACGGGAAGCCCCGGCGGCGGATTTCAGCCGGGTGCCGCGCCCGGCGGCGCTTTCGACCCCCGCGCTCGTCGGGATTCTCGCCGGCGCCGTCGCCCTGCAGGCACTCGGCTTCGCCGTCGCCGGCGAGCGCATGTTGACGCCGCCGGAGACGGGGCCCATCGCCTTCGAAATGCCCGAGGTCGGCGGCGGCTGGGAGCCGGTGGAGAACCCATCCCCCGCCTGGCGCCCGTCCTTCCCCACCGCCGCCTTCCAGGAGGCCTGGGAATACCGCAACGCGGCCGGGCAGCAGGTGACCCTCTATTTCGCCTGGTATCCGTACCAGCGGCAGGGGGCGTCCCTGATCCAGTTCGGCAATACCCTGACTCCCGGGCGCTGGACCTGGCATGACGCTAAGGCGCGCAAGGTCACCCTCAACGGCCGGAGCTTCACGGTGAACGAAAGCCTGATCGGCGACCTGCGGGTGCAGCGCCGGGTCTGGTCCTGGTACTGGATCGGCGGGCAGGTCACCGCCAACGACTACCTCGCCAAGCTCGCCCATCTCTGGGCCTTGCTCTCCAGCGGCGAGGAAAGCGCCAGCATCATCGCCATCTCCACCGAGCTTGGCCACCGGCCCGAGGAAGCGGCGGAGGTCATGGCCGATTTCTTCGCAAACGCCCGGTCGAACCTGCCGGGCTTCCCTTCACCAGAGCGTGCGACGGAGTGATTTGACATGTGCGGTCTCGTCGGGATCTTTGATCGCAGCGGCCGGCGGAGTTTCGATGCCGCACTCGTCGCGCGCATGAACGACAGCCTCACCCATCGCGGGCCGGACGATGCGGGCACCCATCTGGAGCCGGGCCTCGCCCTCGGCCACCGGCGGCTTGCGATCATCGATCTCAGCCCCGCCGGCCACCAGCCCATGAGCAACGAGGCGGGCGACATCCTCATCGTGTTCAACGGCGAGATCTTCAATTTCGCCGAGATCCGCGCCGAGCTCGAGGGCAAGGGCTACGTCTTCCGCACCCATACGGATACCGAGGTCATCATCCATGGCTGGGCCGAATGGGGGCCCCATGTGATCGACCGCTTCCGCGGCATGTTCGCCTTCGCGATCTATGACCGCAAGGCGGACACCCTGTTCCTCGCCCGCGACAGGCTTGGCATCAAGCCGCTTTACTACGCCCATCTCGCCGACGGCCGCCTTGCCTTCGCATCGGAGCTCAAGGCCCTGCAGGCGATGCCGGATCTCCCCCGGGAGATCGACAGCCACGCGGTCGAGGATTATTTCGCCTACGGCTATATCCCTGACCCCAAGACCATCTACAAGGCCGTCCGCAAGCTGCCGCCGGGACATCACATGACCCAGCGGCGGGGCGACGCCCCGGCGGAGCCCGTCCGCTACTGGGACGTGCGCTTCCGCGCCGACCCCAGGCTCGACAGCCATGAAGCGGTGGCGGAGGAATTGATCCCGCGCCTCAGGGAAGCCGTGAAGCTGCGGCTCGTGTCCGACGTGCCTCTGGGCGCGTTCCTGTCGGGCGGGGTCGATTCCAGCGCGGTCGTCGCCATGATGGCGGGGCTTGGGGCCGACCCCTTGCGCACCTTCTCGATCGGCTTCGACCGGCCGGACTATGACGAGCGGGATTACGCGAAGGAAGTGGCCGAACGCTACCGGACCGGCCATGTGACCCGGATCGTCAATCCCGACGACATCGCCCTCGTCGACAAGCTCGCAGGCCTTTATGACGAGCCCTTCGCCGACAGCTCGGCCATGCCCACCTACCGGGTCTGCGAACTGGCGCGGGAGCATGTGACGGTGGCGCTGTCCGGCGACGGCGGCGACGAGCTGTTCGCGGGCTACCGCCGCCATCGCTGGCACGCCTACGAGCAGTCGATCCGTGACCGGCTGCCGCTTGGCATCCGGCGTCCACTGTTCGGCTTCCTCGGCCGGGTCTATCCCAAGCTCGACTGGGCGCCGAGATACTTCCGCGCGAAATCCACCTTCGAGGCCCTGTCCTTCGATGCGGCGGAAGCCTATTTCCATACCGTCACCATGCTGCCCGCGCGGCTGCGGCGCAATCTGTTCAGCCCGGCCTTCAGGCGGGAGCTGCAGGGCTATGACGCGCTCTCCGTGCTGCGCGGGGTAATGGATGATGCGCCGGTGGAGGACGAACTCGGCCGCGTGCAGTATGCGGACATCAAGACCTATCTTCCGGGCGACATCCTGACCAAGGTGGACCGCGCCAGCATGGCCCATGCCCTGGAGGCGCGTGTGCCCTTGCTCGACCACAAGTTCGTGGAATGGGCAGCGACCATCCCCACCAGCCTCAATCTCCAGGGGCGGCAGGGCAAGCTCGCCTTCAAGAAGGCGCTGGAGCCGCATCTTTCGGCCAACATCCTCTATCGCCCCAAGATGGGCTTCGCGGTCCCCCTCGAACACTGGTTCCGCGACGCCCTCCGCCAGCGCATCCGGGATGCGGTGCAAAGCCCGGTGCTGGCCGATACCGGCTATTTTGACCTAAACTATCTCACCCGCCTCGTGGACGAGCACCAGTCGGGGCGGTCCAACCACAGCGCCGTTCTTTGGGCCTTGTTGATGTTCGAATCCAGCCTGCGCCGGATGCAGGCCGCGTGATGGAACCGGAAGGGAAGGGATGAGGGCGATGCGCCGTCTGGTGATGGGCTTGATCACGCTGTTCGGCCTTCTGGCGATGCAGCCGGCGCGGGCCGCCGACGTCTTTCCCGACATCGTCCAGGGCATGAAGGCGAGCATCGTCGGCATCGGCACCGTCCAGCCCCTGCGCCGCCCGCCGCTCGATCTCAAGGGCACGGGCTTCGTGGTCCATGACGGGCGGCATGTGGTCACCAACTTCCATGTGCTGCCGAGCGTCATGGATACCGACAACAAGGAGCGGCTGGTGGTGATCGTGGGCCATGCCCGCAACTTCACCGATCGCGACGCCGAAATCGTCGCCATGGATCCCGATCACGATCTCGCCCTGCTTCGGATCAGCGGCGATCCGCTGCCGCCGGTGAAACTCGGCTCCGGCGCGCTGCTTCGCGACGGGACGCGGATCGCGATCACCGGCTATCCCATCGGCTCGGTCTTCGGCGTCTACCCCGTGACCCATGTGGGCCATGTGGCGGCGATCACGCCCATCCGCATCCCCCAGGCGAGCTCGCGCCTGCTGGATGCGCGCATGATCCTGCGCAATCCCTTCGACGTCTATCAGCTGGACATCACCGCCTTCCCGGGCAACAGCGGCAGCCCCATGTATGACGCCGCCACCGGCCGGGTGGAGGCGGTCCTCAACAGCACCTTCATCAAGGAAACCAAGGAGCGGGCGCTGTCCGAGCCCACCGGAATCTCCTTTGCGATCCCGGTGGTCTATGTGCATGAGATCCTGCGCAAGGCGGGATTGACGAAGTAGAAGGAAAGGGGCGCTCCGGCGGCGCACACGCCCCCTGCTGCGGCCCGGCCCCGGCCGCGGGGCGCCGGAAATCTCGGGAGATCAGAGCTTCGGGGTGGCGTCGGGATCGCTGGTCTCGCCCGCCGCGGGCGCGATGCGGTCCAGCTGCTGCTCTTCCGCAGGTACGATATCCTCGGCGACCCGGTGATCGTCGCTGCTGCGGATGATGCCGTAGACCGCCACCACGGCGACCGCCCATCCCAGGACTGCCCCGAACACCCATACCAGGAGCGAGTTGCGCAGGGACATGCGCTCCTGATCATCCTGCTTCGAGAAGTCGCTCATTGTCCTCGCCTCTTGCCAATGACCACGAGCATTCCGCCGCCAGTCGGGAGATTCCGCCGGACCCGGCGATGGCCTGATCTATCGAAGCGGCCCCCATATACGGTATGGTTAACAGAGTATAACCGCAAGATCCCCACCCTTTCACCCATTTTCCGCACCCGGTTCTGACGGTGCGAAAGCTGCAGGTTTGACCCCTCGGCGTTCCCCCGGTCCACGGCAAGCAAGAAACTTGCCATTCCAGAACGGGCAAGGCCTTCGGCGCTTCTCCCGCACCGGGACGGGGGCGCGATTGTAAAGTTGCGCGACAGTTCCGGCCGCGGTTGAAGGCGGGCGGGGAGGGGCGCACCCCACCTCATCCGGACGCGTCGCGCGCGGGATCCGTGACGGGTTACGAACTTGCGGGAGGCTGTGCCGCGGCGGCGTCCAGGGCATAGCCGGCGGCGCGCACGGTGCGGATGAGATCGGGTCCGCCGCTCGCGCTCAGGGCCTTGCGCAGGCGGCGGATATGGACGTCCACGGTGCGAAGCTCCACATAGACGTCGCGACCCCAGACGGCATCCAGAAGCTGCTCGCGAGAGAACACCCGCTGGGGATGCTCCATGAACAGGCGCAGCAGGCGGAATTCGGTGGGGCCGAGATGGATGGGCGTGCCGTTGCGCGTGACCTTGTAGCTCGTGCCGTCGAGCGCGAGATCGGCATAGGTCAGGACTTCGCCCGAAAGCGCCGGGCGGATGCGGCGGAGGACCGCATGGATGCGGGCCACAAGCTCGCGCGGGGAGAAGGGCTTGGTGACGTAGTCATCCGCCCCGGTATCGAGGCCGCGGACCCGGTCGGCCTCCTCGGCGCGGGCGGTCAGCATGATGACGGGGAGATTGGCGGTATCCGCATTGCGGCGCAGGCGGCGGCAGATCTCGATGCCCGACAGGTTGGGCAGCATCCAGTCGAGAAGGATGAGGTCCGGCGGGTCCTCCTCGGCGAGCAGCAGGCCTTCCTCCCCGTCGGCGGAGGTTGCGATCGCGAAGCCCTCCTCCTCCAGATTGTAGCGGATGAGCTCGGTGAGGCTCGGGTCGTCCTCGATCAGCAATATGCGCGGTTTCATGTGCGGGATATTGCCCCCTTTCCATGACAGAAATGTTACAGGCCGGACTGTTGCAGATTGGCGGCGTCCTCCGCCGCATCCTCCGCAACATCGGCCCGGGGCAGGGATACGGTGACCGTGGTGCCGACGCCCTGTTCGCTCTCGATCTGCAGCGCGCCGCGATGGCGGGCGATGATATGCTTGACAATGGCAAGCCCCAGCCCCGTGCCGCCGAGCTTGCGCGAGCGGGCGGTATCGACCCGGTAGAAGCGCTCGGTGAGGCGCGGCAGATGTTCGGGCGGAATGCCTTCCCCGTGATTGAAGACGGCGACCGCGACGCCCGGCAGGGCGCGGTTCGGCAGATGGTCGACAAGGCTGAGGCGCAGCTCGACCGGCGCGCCGGGGCGGCCGTATTTGCAGGCGTTGTCGATGAGATTCTGGAACACCTGCAGCAGCTGGTCGCGGTCGCCGCGCACGGGCGGCAGATGCTCCGGCGCCTCGATTCGGACGAGATCGCCCTCGGTGCGCAGTCCCATGGTGCGGGCGATGCCCTCGAGAAGCGGCACGAGATCCACCTCGCCCTCGGGCGCCACATGCTGGTCCATCTCGATTCGGGAGAGAGACAAAAGATCGTTGATGAGCCGCTGCATGCGCGTCGCCTCGTCATGGACGATGCCGAGGAAGCGGGACCTTGTCGCCGGATCCTCGCCCGCCTTGCCCATGAGCGTCTCGACGAAGCCGAGGACCGAGGCGAGGGGCGTGCGCAGTTCGTGGCTGGCGTTGGCGACGAAATCCACCCGCATCTT
>CAZDSS010000006.1:0-25736 GCA_964508185.1 uncultured Sphingomonadales bacterium | reverse complement strand
AGGTCGGCGTTATCGACGCTGGCAAACGGCACCTCGATAAACTGCTTGCGCGTGGCGTCGTCCAGCGGACGCCGCAGGGCGCGGGTGACGAATTCCTCGCAGAACTTGCGGATCTTCTCCGCCCGCTTCATCTTGGTCACGTCCACGATGGACACCACGAGATAGCGCGTCGGCCCGTCGTCCTCGCCGCCGTCGCCGCCCGCCCCGTCCATGTCGAGGGCGGTGACGCGGATGAGAAAGGCGCGCTCCACGGGGTCGAAGATGGTGATCTCCTGCTCGTCCGCCTGGCCGCGCTCGATCGCCTGCTCGATGGCCTTGATGGCCGCGGGATGGCGCAGATAGAAGGTGATGTCCTGCCCCACGATCTGGCGGCCGAACAGCCGCCGGGCGGCGCGGTTGGCATGAACCACCCGCTGGTCGAGATCGAGCAGGATCAGGGGATCCCCCATGCCTTCGACGAGCCCGGCGAGCATGGGACGCCGGTCGTTGCGCGGCCGCCGCGCCGCGGCGATGCGCGCGCGCCGGGTCTCGATGTCAAGCTCCGTCCCGTGGCGGGCGAAGACCCAGGCGAGGGTCAGGGCCACGGTCGCAAGAAAGACGAGCGCCGCCAGGGCCGAAATCGCGCCGGCAATCCACAGGATCAGGATCACCGCCGCTGGCACGCTCAAGGTCGAAATCAGCCGGGCCCAGTTGAAATCCAGTCGAGGTAGGGTCATCATGAGCGATCCAGAATTGGGCAATGCCGCAATTATACCCGGCGAATGTGTCGGAAAAATTTACAAAACGCCCTGCGGACGTCATGGAGCACCCGGCTCAAGCTCATAACATATCACCAAAGGCGGGGTTTGGCGCGTTTTTTGCTTCGTTTTCAAGGATGGAGACTGCGGGGGAACTTGCGTACGCTTCCGTCGTTTGCCAAGCAGTTCCATCCCTTGCCCCCTTCGGGCGGCATGCTATTGGTTTAGCGGAGGTAACGCATAATGAATCGGGAAGATCGTCATATGCAGGAAACGCCGGCCGGTGGCGGCGAACATCAGTCCGCGGCTGCCGCCCCCGAGGCACGGACCGATGACGCCCGGCGTCAGATCCTCAAGGCCGCGGCCGTTGGCGCGCCCCTGATCCTCACGTTCCGCGCCTCCTCCGCCTGGGCCGTGTCTGCGGGCTGCCTGGTGGAGCCCGGCGATCGCGAGATTCCCGGCGCCATCGTTCGGGTGGACGAGGAAGGCAACCCGAT
Organism: uncultured Sphingomonadales bacterium; assembly: GCA_964508185.1. GTDB lineage: Bacteria > Pseudomonadota > Alphaproteobacteria > Sphingomonadales > Govanellaceae > CAZDSS01. Next base: position 24,502 of record CAZDSS010000006.1, on the reverse strand, counting down.
CCCGGCCCAGAACCCGACGCCGGAAGAGCCTTATGAAACGATCTTCGTGACCCAGGATCCCTTCGGCTCCGCCGAGGACCGCGTGGTTGACGGCAGCGTCGATACGGACCGGCTGCGGGCGCTCGTCTACAACAACAACATCGGCGAGACCTGCGTCATGTCCATCCTGACGGGCACCACCGCCTGATGACCCGCCGTCCGGCGCGGCGGGCGGGCGCCGCCCCGCGCTCATGATCTCCATGACGAGACCCGACACTCGCTGGCACGCGCCCGGCAGCGCCGGCTTCATCCGGCGCGATCTTGCGGGCGTCGCGGCGCTCCACGACCCCCGGTCGGGGGAGACCCATCTCCTCGATCTCCTGTCGCTCAGGATCCTCGACATGCTGGCGGACAAGGCCCAGACGGCGGGGGAGCTTGCGGAAAACCTCGCGCGGGAGCTGGATGCGAGGGCGGAGGAGCGGGCGGGGCTCGCGCACCGGGTGGCGGAAACGCTCCATGAGTTTGACCGCATCGGCCTCATCGCGCCGCGCGCAGACGATCCGGTTGCGCCGCAAAGCTGATTCCACAATCCGGCCGGGATCATGTAACCTCCTGATCTCTATGCAACGTCACGGCGGCGGGGGCCGCCCATGGGAGAAATCATTGGGGGAGACGGCAGAGATCCAGCGGGATGACCATGCGGCAGTTGCGCAGGCGCCGCGGGTCGCGCCGCCCCGGCCGCCGGTCTCGGATGCGGCGGACGCCGCACTGCGGCGGGGCGACTTCCGCTTCCAGATCGGCCCCTTCGCGACCCGCCTTGCGCTTTCTTCCCCCCTCGCGCGCCGGGATTTCCGCGCGATCTACGGCGAATATCCCCAGTATCCGGCCGACCGCGCCGTGGATTTCCATCTGAGGATCGCGCCGACAAGCCTGCTGCGCCGCTGGGTGCGGCCGAACGCCATGGTGCAGGCGGGGATCGGGAACGCCCCCTTCGTGCCGCTTCCCGCCGATCTCGGCTTCCTCGCCCTGGAGTCGGCCATGAACTGGATGGTCGCCACCACGGCGGACGCCTGGCTCATGTTCCATGCGGGCGTCGTCGCGCGGAAGGGGCGGGCGGTGATGATGCCGGGGCTGTCCGGCGCGGGCAAGAGCACGCTGACCGCGGGGCTCGCCGTCTCGGGCTGGCGGCTGTTCTCGGACGAGTTCGCCCTTCTCCGGCCGGAGACGGGCCTCTTTCATCCCTATCCGCGGCCCGTCTCCCTCAAGAACCGCTCGATCGACATCATCGCGGAGCGCGCGGGCGCGGACCGCATCAGCCGCCGCTTCCTCAAGACGCCCAAGGGCACCGTCGCCTATCTCAAGCCGCCGGAGGAGGCGCTCCGCCTCATGGACGTGCCGGCGAGCCCCGCCCTGCTCCTCTTCCCCGAATACCGGCCGGAGGAGCGGGCGCGCATCGAGGAATTGCGGCCGGCGGAGCTTTTCGCCCTCACGCGCAGCGCCAGCATCAATTGCGACCGGCTGGGCGAGACGGCCTTCACGGCGATCGCCGATCTCGTCGCGCGCTGCCGCGGCTTCCGCCTGTTCTACGGCAATCTCGACCAGGGCATGACCATGGTGGGCGAACTCATGGAGCGCGTGGCATGACGCCCAGGGGTCTTCGCCTTCTGCGCCTCGCGCTGACGCGGCCGGACGCGCTCCCGCGCCTCGGCGGCGCCGAATGGTCGGAGCTTCTCTTCCGCGCGAGAGGCTCCGCCCTTCTCGGCCGTCTCGCGGCGGAGGCGGAGCGCGCCGGGATCATGGGCGAACTGCCGCCGCCCGTGCGCGACCAGCTGATTGCGGGCAAACGCGCGGGCGAACTCAGCCGCCGCCGGATCACATGGGAAGTGGACCGCCTGAAGCGCGCCTTCTTCGAGCGGCCGGTGAAGCTCGTCCTCCTGAAGGGCGCGGCCTATGCGGCGGCGGATTTTCCGTGGGCCGCAGGCCGCGTGAGCTCCGACATCGACGTCATGGTGGACCGGGCGGATCTGCAGCTCGCCGAGGCGACGCTCCTTGCCGCGGGCTGGCAGCCGGTGCAGCACAGCGCCTATGACGAGCGCTACTATCGCGAATGGATGCATGAAATCCCGCCGCTGCGGCATCCCGATCGCGGCACGCTCATGGATCTTCATCACACCATCCTGCCGCTCACCGGGCGGCTTCGCCCCGATCCGGCGGCGCTTCTCGCCGACGCCCGCGCGATCGACGGGCATATCCATGTGCTGTCACCCGCCGACATGCTGCTGCACAGCATCGTCCATCTCTTTCAGGACGGGGCGATCCGCGGGGGGCTGCGGGATCTCGTGGACCAGCGGGACATGATGGCCCATTTCGGCGCCGATCCCGCCTTCTGGCGCGATCTTGTGACGCGTGCCGAGATGTTCGGCCTCGGCCGCCCGCTCCATTATTCCGTGCGTTACGCCGTGCGGCTTCTCGATGCGCCGGTGCCGCCGGAGGTTGTGGCCGACATCGCGCGGCGCTTCGCGCCGCCCGCGCCGCTTGGTGCGGTGATGGATGCGCTGGTGGTGAAGGCGATCGCGCCGCCCTTCCTGTTCCACGGGACGCGCGGGTCGGGGCTTGCGGCGCGGCTTCTCTACATGCGCTCCCACTGGCTGCGCATGCCGCCGGGGCTTCTCGCCCGGCATCTCGCGCGAAAGGCTGTCGCCCGGCTCAGACCCGCCCGTTGAGCCGCCGCAGCGCCGGGACGAGCTCCGCGAAATCCTCGATCACCAGATCCGCCCCGAGTTCGACAACAGGCGTGTCCGTATAGCCGAAGGTGACGGCGATCACCGGCACGCCCGCATCCCGCGCCGCGGCGATGTCGTTGATGCTGTCGCCGACCATCACGGCGTCCTTCGCGCTTGCTCCCATGCGGCGCAGGGTCTCGAAGATGTGTTCGGGATCGGGCTTGCGCCGATCGAGGCTGTCGCCGCCGACGATGGTGGGGAACAGCCCGTCGACGCCGAGCGCCGCCAGAAGATCGCGGCTCAGCTTCTCGGGCTTGTTGGTGCAGACCGCAAGCTTGACGCCCGCCGCCGCCAGTTCCTCGACGACGTCGCGCACGCCGGGGAACAGGCGGCTGTCGTCGGCGATATGGGCGCCGTAATGATCGAGAAAGACGGGCAGCAGGGCGTCCAGCTTCTCGTCCGTCGGCGGCAGGCCCGCCGCCTGCAGCGCCTGGCGCATGAGATGCCGCGCTCCCTTGCCGACCATGTGGCGCACCTCGTCAAGGCTCACCGGCGCGCAATTCTCCTGCGCCAGCACCCAATTGAGGGCATGGGTGAGATCGGGCGCGGTATCCACAAGCGTTCCATCAAGATCGAACAGCACCGCGCCGGGAAAGTCTTGCGTCATGAAATGGCCACACCGTCGTTATGGAATTCTTCAAAGCTTTGTGGCAGCTTTTGCCACGGATTTCAGAACATAATCAATCACTCGGGCGTCATTTCATGTCTGAACCTCGGATCGCCGCCGTCATTCTCGCCGCGGGCAAGGGCACCCGCATGAAGTCGCGCCTCCACAAGGTGCTGCATGCCGTGGGCGGCCGCGCCATGCTGGACCATGTGCTGGCGAGCCTTGCCGACCTCGATCCCGAGCGCCAGGTGGTGATCGTCGGGTCCGAGCGGGAACAGGTGGAACGCGCCCTTGCCGGCCGCGCCATGATCGCCGTGCAGGAGCCGCAGGAAGGAACGGGCCATGCGGTGGCCCAGGCGGAAGCGGCGCTCAAGGGCTTCGCGGGCGACATCCTGATCCTTTACGGCGACGTGCCGCTGATTCCTGCGGATACCCTCCGCCGCCTTGTGGAGGCGCGCCGCGCGCCCGGGCGCGACGGCAAGATTCCGGCGATCGCCGTCCTCGGCTTCCGTCCGGCGGACGCTGCGGCCTACGGCCGGCTCAAGATGGGGGCGGACGGCTGGCTCGATTCAATCGTCGAATTCAAGGACGCAAGCGCGGAGGAGCGCGCGATCACCCTCTGCAATTCGGGCGTGATGGCGGTCGACGGCGCGCTTCTGTTCGATCTCTTGCGCGCGGTCACCAACGACAACGCCAAGGGCGAATACTACCTCACCGACATCGTGGCCATCGCCCGCGCGCGCGGCCATGTGACGGCGGTGATCGAAACCCACGAGGACGAGGTGATCGGCGTCAATTCCCGCGCCGAGCTGGCGGCGGCGGAAGCGATCTTCCAGCGCCGCATGCGGGACAAGGCCATGGCCGAAGGCGCCACCCTCATCGCGCCGGAGACGGTCTATTTCTCCCATGACACGAAACTCGGCCGCGACGTGATCGTTGAGCCTCATGTGGTGTTCGGGCCGGGTGTGGAGATCGGCGACGACGTGGTGATCCATGCCTTTTCCCATATCGAGGGCGCGAAGATCGCGTCCGGCGCCGAGATCGGGCCGTTCGCCCGGCTGCGCCCGGGGGCGGACCTGCGTGCGAAAGCCAAGGTCGGCAATTTCGTGGAGGTCAAGAAATCGATCCTTCACGAAGGCGCGAAGGTCAACCACCTCACCTATATCGGCGACGCCGATGTGGGGGCCAAGGCCAATGTGGGCGCGGGCACCATCACCTGCAATTACGACGGCTTCAACAAGTCCCGCACCGTGATCGGCGACGGGGCCTTCATCGGGTCCAACTCGTCGCTGGTCGCGCCGGTCAGGATCGGCGACGGCGCCATCGTCGGCGCGGGCAGCGTCATTACCCGCGACGTTGCGCCCGATGCGCTTGCCGTGGTGCGGGCGGACCAGCGCGAGATCGCGGGCTGGGCGGCGAAATTCCGCGCCCGCCAGCAGAAGAAGAAAGACTGATCCATTCGGGGCGGGGGCGCCGATGGCGTCCCCGCCGTCACGCGACATACAAGGGGATTCAAGGGATATGTGCGGCATCATCGGCATAGTTGGCGACAGCCCGGTTGCGGGGCGCATCCTCGACGGGCTGAAGCGGCTTGAATATCGCGGCTATGATTCCGCCGGAATCGCGACCCTCGTCAACGGCGCCATCGAGCGCCGCCGCGCCCAGGGCAAGCTCGTCAATCTCGAGGAAAAGCTCCGCGCCCAGCCCCTGTCCGGCACCATCGGCATCGGGCATACCCGCTGGGCGACCCACGGCGCCCCGACGGAGGCGAACGCCCATCCCCATGCAACCGCAAAGGTCGCGATCGTCCATAACGGTATCATTGAGAACTTCCGCGAGCTGCGGGAGGAGCTGATCGCCAAGGGTCATGTGCTCCACAGCGAGACGGATACGGAGGTCATCGCCCATCTCATCACCGACTGCATGGATGCGGGCGCCAGTCCGCTGGATGCGGCGAAGGCTGCGCTCAAGCGCCTTGAAGGAGCCTTCGCCCTCGCCATCATCTTCACCGGCGAACACGACCTGATGGTCGGCGCGCGGCGGGGCAGCCCCCTCGTGCTCGGCTATGGCGACGGGGAGATGTATCTCGGCTCCGACGCCATCGCGCTCGCCCATCTCACCAACCGCATCGCCTATCTGGACGAAGGCGACGTGGTGGCCATCAGCCGCAACGCGGCCACCATCTGGGACGATGCGGGCGGCGAGACGACGCGCCCCATCCTCAATGTGGCGGCGAGCGCCGGCCTCATCGACAAGGGCAACTACCGCCACTACATGCAGAAGGAAATCTTCGAGCAGCCGACGGTGGTGGCGCAGACGCTCGGCAGCTTCGTCGATCCCCTGCGCCGCGCCATCCGCCTGCCGGATCTTCCGTTCGATATCAAGGCCGTCGACAAGGTGACGATCGTCGCCTGCGGCACGTCCTTCTATGCGGGAATGGTCGCCGAATACTGGCTCGAGAAGCTCGCAAGGCTTGATGTCACCGTCGATATCGCGTCCGAATTCCGCTATCGCGACGCGGTGCTGAAGCCCGGCGGGCTCGCGCTCTTCATCTCGCAGTCGGGCGAGACGGCGGACACGCTCGCGGCGCTGCGCCACGCCCGCGCCCAGGGGCAGCATATCGTCAGCATCGTCAATGTGCCGCAAAGCTCCATGGCGCGGGAGTCGGACCTCATCCTTCCGATCCATGCGGGGCCCGAGATCGGTGTCGCCTCCACCAAGGCGTTCACCTGCCAGCTTGCGGTCCTTGCCTGTTTCGCCATCGGCGCCGGGGTCGCCCGCGGCACCCTGTCGGCGGAGGAGGCGGCGGAGCTTGTGGACGAGCTCACCGACGTGCCGTCGCGCATCGCCACCATCCTGAACCATGACGAGAACATCGAGAAGCTCGCCTTCGAGATCGCCAAGGCGCGGGACGTGATCTATCTCGGCCGCGGGCCCGAATATCCGATCGCCCTCGAAGGGGCGCTGAAGCTCAAGGAAATCTCCTACATCCATGCCGAAGGCTATGCGGCGGGCGAGATGAAGCACGGGCCCATCGCGCTCATCGACGAGGGCGTGCCGATCATCGTGCTCGCCCCCTCGGGCCCCCTGTTCGACAAGACCATCTCCAACATGCAGGAGGTGATCGCGCGCAAGGGCAGCGTGGTGCTGATCTCCGACGCCGATGGCGTCAAGGGCCATGGCAGCGACGCCTTTGCGACCATCGAACTGCCGAAGCTCAATGCCTTCGTCACGCCGATCCTCTATTCGGTGCCGGTGCAGCTCATCGCCTACCACACGGCGGTGCACAAGGGGACCGACGTGGACCAGCCGCGCAATCTGGCGAAGTCGGTGACGGTCGAGTAGGGAGAGGGGATATGCCGGAATCCAGCTGGCGACAGGGCGGCTGCCATTGCGGCGCCGTGCGCTTCGAGGTCAGGGCAGCGGACGGGGACAAGGTCCTGTCCTGCAACTGCTCCATCTGCCGCATGACGGGCTTCCATCACCTGATCGTCAAGGGCGACGAGTTCCGTCTCCTGCAGGGCGCGGACATGCTGACCGAATACCGCTTCAACACGGGCACCGCGCGGCACCTGTTCTGCAAGCGCTGCGGCATCAAGCCGTTCTACGTGCCGCGCTCCCATCCCGACGGCTACAGCGTCAACTACTACTGCCTCGATGAAGATGGCCGCCCGGAAGTGGTCGTCGAACCCTTCGACGGCGCCAACTGGGAAGCGAATATCGCGAAGATCCGCTAGGGCCTAGCACCCCTTCCGCCCGAGGCTTCGCATCTTGCGGAGCCAGCCTTCGCGCGTGGCGTCGCTCACCGAGTCCACGAGGCCGAACAGGGTCTCGTGCACCGGCTTGATGCCGACGAAGCGGAAGATGTTGCGCTCCATGCCGCGCAGCCCGTGGGCGCGGAAATACCAGCGATAGAGCATGGCGGGCATGCCCATGGTGACCACGAGCCGCGCCGAGCGGCCGGAGAGGCGGGACCGCGTCGCGCCGCCGCCGCCGTAATCGAAGCTGAAGCCGGGGCGGAACACCTGTTCAAGAAAGCCCTTCACCAGCGCCGGCATGGTGCCGAGCCAGAGGGGAAAGATGAAAACGAGATGCTCGGCCCAGAGGATCGCCTCCTGCGCCTCGCGCAAGGATGGCGGCACGCTGCCGTGCTCGAACTCCATTTGGCTGCGCAGGAGGGGGAAGTCGATGGCGGCAAGCTCGAAGAGCCGAAGCTCATGCCCCGCCTCCGCCGCGCCCTCCATATAGGCCTCGGCAAGCCCGTGGCAGAGATGGGGCTCGCTGCGATCGGGGTGCCCCTGGAACAACGCGATGCGGGTCATCGTCCGGCCCTCCGGCAAAGATCCGGTATCACACAAGCTTAACCGACGGCGCGCCGCCGTGCGCGGGGGGGGTGGCAGATCTATGCAGTATCAATCAGGAGGTCACCTGCTGCTTCATGCTGTCATAATGAAGCGGCGCGATGCTTTGGATCATCTCAAGCAAATAATTTACATTCTTCTGGGTTTCTGAAACAATTGCTGGATCGAATGACTTTCCTGTTGTGTGGGAAAGATCGTTTGTAAACTTATATATTGATGTTTTCTTGTGCTTGTCAAAATTTATACTTTCCAATTTTTTATATAAGGTGCCTTTGAGTGAAGAGTGAAATTCGAGAAAGGTCTCTAACACCTTTCTGGCGGCGTTGGGTATGTGATAACAGCTAGCGATAGTCCCATCGGACTTAAATGTTAAAAGAAGTTTGAAAAGATAATGATATTCTGTTGGATGGCTGATGAGTAGATCGTCCAGTTTTTCCAACTTTGCTGATCGGCCGGACGTGGTTTCGGCGCAAATGACCATAAAATACGAACGCATATTCTTTGGGAAGTGGTTTATCCAATTTATTACAAGTCTCAGAAATTCAAAGTTGTGAGTTAGGATGAAGAGTTGATGTGCGTCCTGTGTTTCGTTCTTCAAAAACGAAAAGGCTTGGTATATTGAGGATGCGTCGAGGCTTGATATGGGGTCATCTATGACAACGATGCCGTTGTGAATGTTAAAGTTATTATCCTGTAGTTGAACCAAGAAATATAGGAAGGCGATCGCGGTTCGCTCGCCTTCACTTAGCCGTTTGGCTGGCTTTCCCCGGCGCAGCACATGATAGCCTTCATCAGTGGACTCGAACCGGAGGTCAGTTCTGCCGAGAAATTGCGCCAAACGTTTTGTAAGCTCTGCTCCCCCAGCGTGAGCGTCCGATAGTGCTGCCTGTTTCTCTGCAATCGAACGTTCGATCTCGTCCAGACTACGCGGGTCGTCCGGAGCTCCTTTTCCTGTTTCGAGCTCAGTAATTTGTTCTTCCAAGTCACGGATGTGCTTTTCGCACTTCTCAACCCGGTCCCTGATAGATGAGAGGTAGTGGGCTTCAATCGCCTCCCGGGCTTTTGCCTGCGCTTGATCGAAATCTTCGGTTTTGTCATTATGCCTCCGAGCGATATCGGACAGCCGGGCCAAGGCGTCTGCGCACCGATCGATTCTGCAAGTGATCTCAACATCGTATGCTTTAGTGCGTTGGGTAAGCTTATCCGCCAGGATGTTGTCTATTGCTCGCAGATCCGCCTCGAGCTCTTCAACACCCTGTTCAAAGTCCTTTGTCCCTGCTTCCCACTCTTCACGAAGCTCGGAGTAGAGAGCTGCCTTATCCCTGAAAGCATGACTTCTTAGCGCTTTGAGTGCAGCCTGGATATGCTCTCTCTCAGCTTCGATCTCCTCCTTCAGCTGTTGATCCGCATCATTGAAATGCGCTGCTAAAGCTTTCAACCGAGCCTCTGGTATAGGCTGGTCACAATATTCACATCGTTCACTGTTATGCTTCGCATGAACGCGAATGCCGGCTTCTACCCAGCTGGCAATGTCGGGATTGATTGCTAACCGCTCAACGAGCACGGCTTCAACCGAGCGCCGTGTCAAAGCTCGAGCGTGTGTGGCTGCTTCTTCTGCATAAGCTGCTGCGCTTTTCTGTTTTCCTTCTATACTAATCTTTGGCGCAGACACCTCGCCGACAGAGGGCAGAATCTCTTGTCGAATAGTTGCACGATAGCGTTCCAGCTCCGTTTGTTCCAAAATTCTAGAGGACGTCAATTTAGCATAGGCGCTTTCCGCTTCAGGCTTTCGATAGCTCCGGAGGACAGCCCCGCTGATTGCCTCGCTAATAGTCTTGGCAATATCGGAAAATATTCTTGATTTTTCTTCATTCAGCGAATCAATGTTTGAATATAATTTCTTTATTTCCTCCCGACGCTGGGCGAGGATGTTTCTTTCTTTATCTAGGGCTGCGGCGAGTTCTTTGTTCTGCGCGCCTACAACGAGAATGTGCTTCAGGGGGCCTTCCAGTCGGCCAATATTGGCTTCAACGTAATCACTGTTGAAGACCCGTATTTTTCGGGCATAGGGGACTCCCTTCGATATCTCGCCGGTGTCAGTTTCAATTTGGTATTCAAGTTCAGGATGTTCGGGATGATCTCCTGCCTCTAAGTTCCCAAGCAGGCGTGACAATGTTGTTTTGCCCGATCCGTTCTCGCCATAAATGACGTTGTACTTCCCAAACTCTCCGAGTGTCCTTGGTGCCGTGTAATTGTCGAAGACACCAAAGCCCTTGATCTTCTTGATGCGCTTAAGCACTCAACCCCCCATTGAGTAGAAAATCAGCAAATTCAACATACAGGGCTTGTGTTTCCAAAACAACATGCTGGCCCAAATCCCTCGGAACCAATCCGCAGGGCTCGCGTTCGGTGCATGAGGCAGTTCGACCTGTCATTCGCCGAATCCGGCGATCGCACCACAGAGGACGCAGACGAAGCGCGGCCCGGGCATTTCTCCCCGCCGGCCCGGAACGCGTTTTCAAAACCCACGCAATGGAGAACATGGATGGCCTTCAACCCGTTGACCGAAAAAGGGATCCCCCTGGAACGCCAGCTCAGGCCCTGGGCCGAGCTCAATCCCGAGCCCTATGACACCCGCAGCGTCCATCCCTATACCCGCGCCCGCATCATCACCGCGGTCGGCGCGGAGGTGGAGGCGCAGTTCTTCTCCCACAACATGGCGCGGCATACGGTGGATGCGGCGCTCAAGAAGCATCTCGCCAAGATCCGCCGGGTGGAGCAGCAGCAACACCGGGCGATCAACTGGCTCATCCCCGGCGAGAAGACGGAGAACACCATCGAGGTGACCCTCGGCTACGAGCAGGTGGCGGTGGATCTCACTTCATGGATCGCACAGAACGAGCCCGATCCGTATCTGCGCCAGGTCTATGAATTCGGCCTGCTCGAGGATTTCGACCATCTCTACCGCTACGCCAATCTCCTCGATCTCATGGGCGGCGAGCCGACGCGCATCATCGGCGATCTGACGGAAGTCACGCCCGGCCGCCCGACCATCTTCGAGCATCGCCACCCGGCGGACGAGCTGCGCCGCCCCATGACCATCGAGGCGGTGGACTTCCAGTCCATCATGAACGCCATGACCGTGCTCGCCGCCGAGCAGCAGACCATGAACTACTATCTCAATGTGGGGAACCGGCCGGACGATCCGACGGCCCGCGGTCTCTATTGCGAGATCGCCATGATCGAGGAGCAGCACGTCACCCACTATGAATCCATCATGGACCCCACCTTGAGCTGGCTCACCCATCTGGTGCTGCATGAATACAACGAATGCTGGCTCTACTGGTCGCTCATGGAGGACGAGACGGACAAGCGGATCCGCCAGTTGTGGGAGCTGCATCTCGGCATGGAGCTTGAGCATCTGCGGCTTGCCTGCGATGCCATGAAGGCGATCGAGAAGCGCGATCCGGCGGAATTCCTCCCCGCCGAGGGCATGACCCGCGCGCTCACCTTCCGCGAGAACAAGGAATATGTGCGCAAGGTGCTCGCCAACCAGACCGATCTCGCGGCCTGGGACAGCGAGTTCGTGGACGTGTCCGAACTCCCGCGCGATCACCGCTATTTCGCCTACCAGGCGGCGGTCAATGCGACCTTGCCGCCGACGGAAGAGATCATCGAGCGTCACCGCCAGGAGAAGGGCGGCGAATACCGGCTGGAGACCGAGGGACCGCATCCCGTGCCCGCGCTGCAGGAGCGGCCGCGTGGCAGCCTCGGCTACGAGCGCATGATGAAAGTGGACGCGGCGTGAGCGAAGGAGAAGCGAAGATGGAAAAGAAACGCGAGAAACAGATGAGCCAGCGCCAGCCTCGGGACGAGCATTCGGGTCTCGAGCGGGCGGCAAGCCGCGCCAAGGAGATGATCGGCGGCGTCGCCGGCAAGGCCAAGGCGGCGGCGGTGACCGACGCCGAGACCTTCGTCACCCAGGCGGCGATCGGCGACCTTTATGAATGCGAGGCGGCGCGCCTTGCGATCGCCCGGTCGAAGTCCGACGCCGTGCGCATGATCGCCGAGCACATGCTGGACGATCACACCACCTCGACCCATCAGCTGCAATCGACGCTGCGGAGCCTCAAGGACGCCGCTCCGCCGCCGATGGAGCTCGACAAGCGTCGGCGCGAGATGCTGGAAAATCTCGAGGAAGCGGAGGATGACGAGTTCGACGAACGCTATCTCGACCAGCAGGTGATGGCGCATCGCGAGGCCATCACCCTGTTCGAAAGCTTCGCGAGCAAGGGCGACGATCCTTCCCTGAGGCTGTTCGCGATCGCGACGCTCCCCGGCCTCGTCCGCCATCTGGAGATGGTGGAGGCGGCCCAGAAGGCGGACAGGAAGCCCGCGAAGAAGAAGGCCTGACGGATGGACCCGCGCGGCGAGGCGCCCCCGAACGCCACCCATCTTCGGGACGACATCAACCGCGGCCGCACGGGCGAAAAGGTGGCGGGGACCGACCCCGCCGCCGCGCCCCTCGGCACCGACGAGGAGGCGGCGGGCGCACCGCCGAGCGCGGGAGAGATCGATCAGGCCCGCCGCGCCGAGCGCAAGCCCGGGGCGGATCCCGCGCCCAACGCCGCCAATCCCGAACAGACGCCGACGGGAGACGCGGGCCGCAGCATGAGCGGAAAGCCCGTGCTCGCAGCAGCGGTCATCGTCGTCGTTCTGGTGGTGGTGGTGTGGGCGCTCCTGTCCTTGAGCGCGTGATCCCGCGGCCTGTACAAGCCGGGTAAAGGTTAATAAACTTCTGCCACGACGAATGAAGCAGAGGACATGGCCATGGCCCGCATAACCTTGAAGGTGAACGGCGAAAGCCACCGCCTGGACGTGGACGGCGACACCCCCCTTCTCTGGGTGCTGCGCGACAATCTCGGCCTCACCGGCGCGAAATATGGCTGCGGCATCGCCATGTGCGGCGCCTGCACGGTGCATGTGGACGGCGAGGCGGTGCGCTCCTGCTCGCTCCCCGTGGCGGATGCGGAAGGGGCGGAGATCGTCACCATCGAGGGCCTCGGCGCGAAGGAGCCCCATCCCCTGCAGCGCGCCTGGATCGCCGAGGACGTGCCCCAGTGCGGCTATTGCCAGCCCGGCATGATCATGGCGGCGGCGGCCCTCCTCAAGGACAATCCCGATCCGTCGGACGCCGATATCGACGAGAACATCACCAACATCTGCCGCTGCGGCACCTACAACCGCATTCGCCGGGCGATCCGCGCGGCGGCCGGGCAAGGGGAGAATGCGGCATGACCATGATCGACCGTCGCGGATTCCTGTTCGGCGCCCTGACCGTGATCGCGGCCGGGGCGGGCGAGTTCCGCCTGGGCTTCGCGCAAGCCGCGGCGAAGGGCGGCGCGAAGGGGGCAGATGTCACCCCCTTCATCACCATCACGCCCGACAATCGCATCGTCATCCATTCGCCGAACGCTGAAATGGGGCAGGGGGCGGCCACCGGCCACGCCCAGATCCTCGCCGAGGAGCTGGACGCGGACTGGAATCTGGTATCCGTCGATCTCGCGCCCTTGGGCGAGGCCTACAAGAACCCCGCCTTCAAGCGTCAGGCGACGGGCGGCAGCACCTCGATCCGCGCCTGGTATCCGGAGCTTCGCCGCATGGGCGCGGCGGCGCGGGAGATGCTGAAATCGGCCGCGGCCGCCGAATGGAGCGTGCCCGCGGGCGAGATCGCGACCGAGAATTCGACCCTCGTTCACAAAGCGAGCGGCCGCAAGGCCACCTACGGCGAAATGGCCGGGGCGGCGGCGAAGCAGAAGCTGCCCGACGATCCGCCGCTCAAGGATGAAAAGGATTTCCGCATCATCGGCGAGCCCCTGCGGCGGCCCGACACGCCGGCGAAGGTCGACGGCTCCCTGGTCTACGGGATCGACCTCAAGCTCGACGGCATGCTGGTGGCGGCGGTGCATATGCCCCCCGTCTTCGGCGCGCGTGTCAAGGATTACGACGTCAACGGCGCCGACAAGATCCCGGGAGTGCGCGGCATCCACCGCATTGCGAGCGGCGTCGCCGTGGTCGCCGACGGCTACTGGCCCGCGCGCAAGGCGCTGGAGCAGATGACCTTCACCTATGACGGCCCGGCGGAGAAGCTGTCGAGCGCCGATATCGACGCTCGCCTCCGCGAGCTTCTGGATGCGGGGGAGGGGGTGTCCGCCACGGTGCGGGGCGACGCCCGCAAGCGGATCGAAGGGGCGAAGGGCGGCAAGGTGATCTCCCGCGATTACGACGCGCCTTTCCTCGCCCATGCCACCATGCAGCCCATCACCGGGGCGGCGCGGTTCACCAAGGACGGGCTCGAGATCTGGACCTCGAGCCAGAGCCCGGGGACGGCGGCGGCGCGGGCGGCGGAGATCACCGGCCTCAGCCCCGACCGCATCACGGTGCATCAGATGTTCCTCGGCGGCGGCTTCGGCCGCGGCGCGGTGCCCTCAGCCGACATTCAGGCGGTGGAGCTTGCGGCCATCACCAAGCGTCCCGTCAAGGTGATCTGGAGCCGCGAGGACGACATTGCCCACGACTATTACCGCCCCACCGCCAAGGCGCGGCTCCGCGCGTTGCTCGCCGCCGACGGCAAGCCCGAGGCGGTCCATGTGCTGGTGGCGGCGCCCTCGCTCGCCCAGGGCGTGGGGCTGCCGGAGCGGGACGGCTATGACCCGTTCTCGGTCGAGGGGCTGTCGGACTTCCCCTATGCGGTCCCTGCGCTGGAGGTGACCTACGCCCGGGCGGAGACCCCCGTCCCCCTCGGCTTCTGGCGGTCGGTGGGGCACAGCTTCACCGCCTTCTTCAAGGAAAGCTTCATCGACGAGCTGGCGGTCGCGGCGGGCCAGGATCCCGTGGCCTATCGCCTGGCGCTTCTCGACGGCGCGCCGCGCCAGAAGGAAGTGGTGCGCCTTGCCGCCGAAAAGGCGGGCTGGGACAAGCCGCTGCCCAAGGGCCGCTTCCGCGGCATCGCGCAGCATACCTGCTATGGCGGCTACGTGGCCGAGGTGGTGGAGATTTCGGTCGTGGACGGCGCGCCGAAACTCGAACGGGTGGTGGCCGCGGTCGATTGCGGCCTTGCGATCAACCCGCGCAGCATCGAGGCCCAGATCGAAAGCGCCATCGTCTATGGCCTGTCGGCGGCGCGGCACGGGCGCATCACCATCGCGGACGGGGCCGTGGAACAGTCCAACTTCCATGACTATCCCGTCATCACCATCGCCGACATGCCGAAGGTCGAGGTGCATCTCGTCGCAAGCAGCGAGGCCCCGGGCGGCGTCGGCGAGATCGGCACGCCTCCCATCGCCCCGGCGCTGGCCAATGCCTGGCATGCGGCTACCGGCGCGCGCCTTGCCGCCCTGCCGCTGGATTTCTCGGGAAAAGCGTAGTTTGTCGCGGGCCCCCAATCGGCATATGAGGCTTGTGAAAGCGGCTGACGAGGGATTAAGATCCCCGTCGGCCATCTCGGGCCCGTTCCCGCTCCTGCCGCGGACTAAGAATAACTAAGGATTGTTGGTTTGAAACTTGGCTCCTCTCGTCAGCGCGAACGGCAGAGAAAACGGCGCCGTTTCGTGTTCGGCCTCATCAAATGGGGATTTCTTCTGGGTCTCATTCTGGCGGCCGGGGTCTATGCCTGGCAGACGGCGTCCAATCTTGCCCGCCGGGAGGTGATCGATCTCGCCGCCCGCAACGAGCAGCTTGAAAGCGACGTCGAGCGGCTGCAGGCGGAAGTGACCGAAGGCAAGGCGCGGGAAGCCCTCCTTGAGGAACAGATCCCGAACGAGGCCGAGACGCGGCTTCTCGAGGCCGTGCGCCGCCGCGCCGCCGAGGGCGTCTCCTTCGAGCGCATGAGCGAGGTCATCGCGGCCGTGACACCCACCCAGAACTGCGACAACGAGCCCACGTCCCGCCGCTTCCAGGTGGCCACGGGGATCGCCGGCAACGAAAGCTCCAGCGCGTCCTTCGCCAACAACACGGTGACCGTCCGCGCCTCCGGCCAGCCGGTGCTGGATGCGGAAGGCCGGCCCGAAGCCTGGTACGACCCGGCCAAGCCGGTTACCGTCATCGTCACCCATGTGAGCGGGGCGACGAGCCGCGCCGAAGGCGTCCTGCCCCTGCAGCATGCCATGGCGGTGGGCGACAACCAGTTCCGCTTCCAGTTCAGCGCCGGGGCGCGCGGCTTCGTCACGGCCACCATGGACCGCTGCGACTATCCGTGATTTTCAGGGATTGACGCGGGCGGCGGTCAGACGCGCGCCCGCTCCTCCGCCTCTGCACCCTCGCGCCATTCCTGCATGGCGGGCAGCGCCAGCATCGCGTCCATATAGGCCCGACAGACGGGATCGACGCTGACGGAATAGGTGACGAAGCGGGTCACCACCGGGGCATAGAAGGCATCCGCCACCGTGAAGGCGCCGAACAGGAACGGCCCGCCCTGGGCGCGCGACCGGCAATCGCGCCAGATTTCCTGGATCCGCGCGATGTCCCGCAGCGTCTCGGGAGGAAGATCCGGCGTCGGCACCACCTGCAGCACGTCCATGGAAAGGTCGCGGCGGAGATCCGGGAAGCCCGCATGCATCTCGGCCGTGATGCTCATGGCGTGGGCGCGGGCGGCGCGGTCGGCGGGCCAGAAATTCCGTTCCGGCACCAGATTCGCCACATAGTCGCAGATCGCGAGCGAATCCCACACCACGAGGTCGCCGTCCTTGAGCAGCGGCACCTTGCCCGAAGGGGAATGCTTCAGGATCTGGTCCCGGGTATCGGGCTGGCGCAGGCGTACGCTGGTCTCTCGGAACGGTAGCTCCGCCTGGCGCAGCAGCAGCCAGGGGCGAAGCGACCAGGAGGATATGCGCTTGTCGCCGATCACCAGTTCCAGTCGGGGCATTTCCCTCTCCACTTTTGCGGGCGCTGCCTGTATCACAGGATGAGCAGATGTTATATCCGAGTTTGTGGTGAGGTCAGGAGAATTTTCTGTGTTGCCCTTCCTTGAACCGGGCGCCGCCGCTGCCGCCGTGCCGGTGATCCTGCTGGACAAATCCGCTTACGACGACTGGCGTCTTTCCCAGCCGGACCAGATCCGGCGCTGGGCCGATGCCAGCGGATTTGCCGCGAAGGCCTCCACCCTTCTCCCGATCCCCGCCGCCGAAGGGGGCATCGCCCGGGTGATATACGGCCTCGGCGATCCGCTGCCCGAGGAAGGATCGCCCTGGGCCTTCGCAAGGCTCGCATCCCTCCTGCCGCCCGGGGACTATGTGATCGCAAGCGCGCTTTCCCCCCGCGCCGCCTATCATGCCGCCCTCGGCTGGGCGCTGGAGCATTACCGCTTCCGCCGCTACCGCAGCGACGAGGATGCGCGCGCGCCGCGCCGTCTGGTGCTGCCCGACGGCGTCGATGCCGCGGATCTCGGCCGCATCGTCGGCGCCATCGGCCATGTGCGCGACCTCGTGAACACGCCCGCGGGCGACATGGGCCCGGCGGAGCTTTCGGACGCCGTCGCCGGCCTCGCGCGCGCCCATGACGCAAGCTTCCGCGCCGTCGTGGGGCGGGAGCTCGAGGCCGAGCGGCTGCACATGATCCTGGCCGTCGGCCGCGCCGCCGGCATCGACGGCCCGCGCGCGCCGCGCCTTCTGGAGCTGCGCTGGGGGGCTTCCGGGCGGCCCCTTCTCACCATCGTCGGCAAGGGGGTGTGCTTCGACTCGGGCGGGCTCGACCTCAAGCCCTCGTCGGCCATGCGCCTCATGAAGAAGGACATGGGCGGCGCGGCCCATGCCCTGGCGCTCGCCCGCCTCGTCATGGAGAACGACCTTCCGGTGCAGCTTCGCCTCCTGATCCCGGCGGTGGAGAACGCCATCGGCGGCGACGCCTTCCGTCCTGGCGACATCCTGCAGAGCCGCGCCGGCATCACGGTCGAAATCGACAATACGGATGCGGAAGGCCGCCTCATCCTTGCGGACGCCCTGACCCTTGCGGACGAGGAGCAGCCGGACCTGCTCCTTGACTTCGCGACGCTCACCGGGGCGGCGCGGGTCGCGCTCGGCACCGACATCCCGCCCTATTTCACCGAAAGCGACGATCTGGCTGCTGCGATCGACGCCAAGGCGCGGCTTGAAGCGGATCCCGTCTGGCGGCTTCCCCTGTGGCAGCCCTACATGGATGACCTGAAGAGCGACGTCGCCGACATCGTCAATTCCGGTTCGAGCGGCTTCGCGGGCTGCATCACCGCGGCCCTGTTCCTCAAGAAATTCGTGCGCCGCACGGCCGACTGGGTTCATATGGACGTCTATGCCTGGAACCGCAGCGGGCGGCCGGGCCGCCCCGCGGGCGGCGAGGCGCAGGGACTGCGGACCATCTATCGGATGCTGGAGGATCGCTATCGCTGAAACTGCCGAGAAGGGGACGGGCGACCTGCGCGGCGCCGCCGCACTTGAGCTGTGGCGGCGGGTGCTGGCGGAGACGGTGCGCCATCGCGGACCGGACATGACCACCCGGCAGCTCGCCGTCTTTCTCCATGTCTATCTCGCGCCGCCGCCGCATACGGTGCGGGGTCTCGCCGCTGCCCTGGGTCTGTCCAAGCCCGTGGTCACCCGCGCCCTCGACAGCCTGTCGCGCCTCGGCTATGTGCGCCGCCGCCGTGACGAGGCCGACCGGCGCAACGTGCTCGTCCAGCGCACGGTGAAGGGCGCCGTATACCTCAGCGACTTCGCGGCGGGCGTCGCCGCGGCGAGCGCGGATCTGCCGCCGCCCTCCGCTCTCCCCGGCGCAGGCGCCGCCCAATGACCGCATCCTTCGACCCGCGCATCACGCCCGTGCGCGCCGATCTCGCCGCGGCGCATCTGCGGGGGCAAGTCTCCGCCCCGCGCTATGCGGAAGGACAAGCGATGACCATCGCCGCATCCCGCGCCGCCATGAAGGGGCGGCCCGATCCGGCGGCGTCCCGGACCTCCGAACTTCTGTTCGGCGAAGGCTTCACCGTATATGACTGCGCCGACGGCTGGGCCTGGGGTCAGGCCGCGCATGACGGCTATGTGGGCTACATTCCCGCGGATTGCCTGGCGCCGGCGGGCATGCCTGCGACCCATATGGTCGCCCGGCTCGCGACCCACATCTATCCGGCGCCGGACCTCAAGACGCCGCCCGTGATGCCCCTTTATCTCGGAAGCCGGGTGAGGGTTGAGGGCGAGCCGGTCAAGGGTTTCGCGCCCGTCAACGGGGGCGGCTTCGTTTACGCGGCCCATCTCCGGCCGCTCGACGCCCCTCCTGCCGATCCCCTTGCAGTTGCCGAAAGCTTCCTTGGCGCGCCCTATCTCTGGGGCGGGCGGACGGTCGCCGGGATCGATTGCTCCGGCCTCGTGCAGCAGGCGCTGCTTGCGGCCGGGATCCCGTGCCCCCGCGATTCCGACCAGCAGGCAGCAAGCGTCGGGCGATTGCTGTCCGAGGATGTGCGGCTCGCGCGGGGCGACATCGTCTTCTTCCCCGGCCATGTGGGGATCATGGTGGACGACGCCCGCCTTCTCCATGCCAACGCCACCCACATGGCGGTGACCGTCGATCCGCTGGATGCGGTGATCGAAATCGTCGCTCGGGGTCTCGCGCCGGGCAAGCCCCCAGTCACCGCGCGCCGCCGGTTACCCCGGCAATAAAAAAGGCGGGACATGATCCCGCCTTTTTCATGATCTTGTGCCGAAGCCTGCGGCTTACTGCTGTTCCTCGACCTCGAGCTCCTGATCGCCTTCGCTGTCGGCGGCGGGAGCGGGGACGGTCTCCTCCTCGGCCGCTTCTTCCGCCGGTTCGGGGAAGGGCAGGGGATTGTCCATCTTGGTATTCAGATAGGCGATCACGGCGGCGCGGTCCGCGGCCTTCTTCAGGCCGGCGAAGACCATCTTGGTGCCGGGGATGAAGGCCTTGGGATCGGCCAGGTACTTGTCGAGATTTTCGAAGGTCCAGGTGCCCGGGAAATCCTTCAGGGCCGCCGAATAGTTGAAGCCGGCATGGCCGCCCACTTCATGACCCACCGTGTTGTAAAGGTTGGGGCCGGTGCGATGACCGTCGCCCGATTCCGCGCTGTGGCAGGCCGCGCAACGGCGGAACAGCTTTTCGCCATCCGCGGGGTTGGCGGCGTTCAGCAGGACGGCCAGCGAGGGGCCCTGCTCCTCGGCGCCGCCGCCGTCGGCGTCCGCCACCGCTTCTTCCTCCACGCCCTCGACCACATAGGCGTTCTGTTCCAGCTCGGTTTCAGGGAACAGGCTGTGGCCGAAGGTGTTGATCCCCATTACCACGAGCACGCTCGCGATCACGCCACCAGCGATTTTATTCCATTCAAAGGAGTCCAAAACTCTTCCCCCGCTGACTGCCAAAGGTCTCAAATCATCGCCCTTTTACTCGCCTTTGCCCCAAAGGACAAGCGTCAAGGCGGCGCTTTTCACACGCCTTTTCGGGTTTGATTGCGCTTTCTGCCCGCGTTGACAGGTCGCGGGACGGCATGGATACTGCGCGCCTTTCAAGAATGTGATCCCGGCGGCATTCTCCGGGAGCGGATTTTCCCGAGGGTCTCTTCACCATGGCGGCTTTGATCGAGCTGAAGGCGGGCGACAAGATTGCATTCCAGGGCGAGCCCGGCGCCTATTCCAATCTGGCCTGCCGCCAGGTCTTCCCCGGGCTCGAGACCATGCCCTGCGCCACCTTCGAGGACGCCTTCCAGGCGGTGGAGACGGGGGCGGCGCGCCTTGCCATGATTCCGATCGAGAATTCGGTGGCGGGCCGGGTCGCCGACATCCACCAGCTGCTGCCCGATTCGGAGCTTCATATCGTCGGCGAGCATTTCCTGCGGGTGAACCATCACCTGCTCGCCCCCAGGGGCGCGACGCTCGAGACCCTGCGCGAGGTCAGAAGCCATGTCCAGGCCCTCGGCCAATGCCGGGAGCGGCTGCGCAGCCTCGGCCTCAAGCCGGTGAGCTTTGCCGATACGGCCGGGGCGGCCAAATGGGTCGCCGAACAGAACAATCCGGCCTATGCGGCCATCGCCTCGTCGCTCGCGGGGGAGATCTACGGCCTTCAGTCCCTCATGAGCGACCTTGAGGATGCGGAGCACAACACCACCCGCTTCGTCATCATGTCGCGGGAGCCAGTCACACCCGATCCCCAGGACGGCCCGACCATGATGAGCTTCATGTTCGAGGTGCGCAACGTGCCGGCGGCGCTCTACAAGGCGCTCGGCGGCTTCGCCACCAACGGCATCAACATGACGAAGCTCGAAAGCTACCAGATCGGGGGCAGGTTCGCGGCGACCCAGTTCTATGCGGAGATCGAGGGTCACCCCTCCGAACGCCGCGTGCAGCTCGCCATGGAGGAACTGGGCTTCTTCACCCACCGCATCCATGTGTTCGGGACCTATCCCGCCCACCCGTTCCGGCGCAATCCATGAGGTAATCAAGGAGGCGAGGCCCATGTCGCGACGCATCCATCTCATCACCCTGGGCGTCGGCGACATGGCGCGAAGCCGCGCCTTCTACGAAGCGGCCTTCGGCCTCGTCCCGTCGTCGGCAAGCGCGGACAGCACCGTATTCTATCAGCTGGACGGCGGCGTCGTGCTGACGCTCTATGACATGAAGATGCTGCGCGCCGATCTGCGCCTCGGGGCGGAGGCGCCGTCGCGCCCCGATTTCGGCGGCATAACCCTCGCCCAGAATCAGCCGACGCGGGCGAAGGTCGACGCCGTCCTCGCCCGCGCGCTCGATGGGGGCGCGCGCCTCATCGCCCCGGCGGCGGAGACCTTCTGGGGCGGCTATGTGGGCTATTTCGCCGATCCCGACGGCCATGTGTGGGAGATCGCGCACAACCCCCACTTCGAACTTGGCCCCGACGGCAGCTTGCGGCTTCCCGCTTAGGCCGGACCTCCAAGGCGGCCGCGCGGCGGGGCGGCGTTCAGGCCGCTGCGCGGATCTGCATTTCGATGCGCAGGCCCGCGGCGGTCGCCATGTTGACAAGGGAATCCAGGCCGAACAGGGCGATTTTCCCGCGCAGCAGGTCGGATACGCGCGGCTGGGTGACGCCAAGGCGTCTCGCCGCCTCGGCCTGCGTCCAGCCGTTGGCGCGGATATGCCGCTCGATCGCCATCATCAGGATCGAGCGAAGCTTCATGTTTTCCGCCTCGGCCGCCGTGTCCTCGATGGCGTCCCATACGCTGACAAAGCCATCCTTGCTCATCTGTCCAGTTCCTTCGCCAGTTCGGCATAACGTTTGGCGGCCAATTCCAGATCCGCCCGAGAGGTCTTCTGAGACTTCTTCTGGAAGCAGTGCAGGACATAAACCGCATCTGCGAACCGGGCGACATAGATCACGCGAAATGCACCAGCCTCATCCCGGATCCTGATTTCCTGCACGCCCCGCCCTAAAGAGGACATGGGCTTCCAGTCGGTCGGTTCCAATCCATGTTGCACCCTGTCGAGCTGGTAGCCGGCCTCGCGACGGGCCGACGGTGGAAAATCTCGCAGATCGCTCAGGGCGCTGCCCCGGAATCGCACCGGTTTCATGGCAGGGATTATACAGAATTTTGTATAAATCTCAAATTGTCCCGGGCCGTCGGGAAGTTGCCCACGATCACAAATTCCTGGTTGCGCTGCGGACTAGAACCTCACCCCCGGCAGGCTGCTCGCCTGCCGGATCCAGTCGGCCATCTGCGCCCGGTCGAAGCCTTCCTCGTATATCTTGAGGTAGCGCGTTCCTTCTGTGCGCGAGGGGACCGGCGGCATGGGGTTCAGGGACGTGCCGCGCATGAAGGTGATCTGCACATGGCGCTTGTAGCAATAGATCGCCATGAACCAGCCGTCCGCGTTGCCGTAGAGGGGCGTGTTCCATTTCACCGCCTTGCGCGCGTCCGGAAAGACTTCCCCCACCATGCGGTCGATCTCGCGGCCGATCGCCTGCTTCCAGCCGGGCATGGCGGCGATATAGGCCTGGACCGGGGCGTCCCCGTCGCCCTTCGGGATCCGGGGATTGCCGCTCGACAGGAGTTCGGGCTGTGCGTCGCTCATGCGGGGCTCCTGATGCAGGTAAGCGTTGCGGGATGACGTCTGGCACCTTTCGCGTCAGTCCTGCGGCCCCTCGCCCTCGAGCCACCGGCGCAGCAGATGGTGGGCGACAGCGATGTCCGGCGGCACCATGAGGCGGGACGGATCCTTGTTGGCGAAGGCGTCCGCCACCTCCCGTCGGCTGAACCAGCGCAGATCCTCAAGCTCGGTCTGGTCCGCCGTGATGCGGTCATCATCGGCCGCGGCGAAGCAGCCGATCATCAGGCTCGACGGGAAGGGCCATGGCTGGCTAAGGGCGTAGGTGACGCTCCGCACCCGGAGGCCCGCTTCCTCCATGAATTCGCGCATGACCGCTTCCTCGATGGTCTCGCCCGGCTCCATGAAGCCCGCGAGGGCCGAATACATGCCCGGGGGAAAGCCGGGCTGGCGGCCCATGAGGCATCTGTCGCCATGGACCGCCAGCATGATGACCACGGGATCCACCCGCGGGTAATGCTCCGCATTGCAGGTGGGGCGGCTGCAGCGGCGGGCGCCGCCGCCCCGGATCACGTAGGTGGGGGCCCCGCAGACGGCGCAGAAGCCATGGCGGGCGTGCCAGTCGATGAGGCTCCGGCCCTGGCCCATGACGGCGCTTTCCGCGGCGGAGAGATGCATGGCGGCGGCCCGCGCCTCCACATATTCCGCCCCATCGGGCGGCGGCGCGCCGTTGGCGTCCACGGCGAAGCAGGCGACATCGCCGTCGAGCCCCAGAAGCGCCATGAAGCGATGGCCGGGCGGCACCCCGTCGCGCCCGACCCAGTGGAGGCGGCCGTCGCGCACCAGCGGCTTGAGCTCGGAATAAAGGAGAAAGCGGCTGTCCGCGGCTTCGGCGCGGTTGCGGATCCAGCCGTCGTCACGGCGGATCTGTTCGAGGCGGAACAAGGGATTGCCGGCAAATGCAAGCGCCATGGGCGGGACCTTGATGGTTGTGTCTGTCGCGGCATCCGCCCCCAAGGCTTGCGCCGGGGGGCAAAATGCCCCATATACTGGCCCGGGAGACCGGCGACGGGCAAGCCGCTCGCCAACCCGGTCAGGTCCGGAAGGAAGCAGCCGTAACGAATCCGGCTTGGGTCGTATGTCCGGTCTCCCACCGAATTATCCAGTCCATTCCGCCGCCAGGAGAGCGCGTTCCCCTCATGAGTGACGCAATCGGGCCATGAACGACGCAATCGGCAACGACCAGAGCGCAGGGAACGGCCCGGACAATCCCGGTCACTATCGGGTTCTCGCCCGCAAATACCGCCCCCGCACATTCTCCGAGCTCATCGGCCAGGACGCCATGGTGCGCACGCTTTCGAACGCCATCGAAAGCGGCAGGCTCGCCCATGCCTTCGTGCTCACCGGCGTGCGCGGCATCGGCAAGACCTCGACCGCGCGACTGATCGCCCGCGCCCTCAACTGCATTGGGCCCGACGGCAAGGGCGGCCCCACGGTCGATCCCTGCGGCGTCTGCGACCCCTGCCGGGCCATCGCCGAATCGCGCCATGTGGACGTCCTCGAGATGGACGCAGCGAGCCGCACCGGCGTCGACGACATCCGCGAGATCATCGACGGCGTGCGCTACAGCCCGGTCTCGGCGCGCTACAAGGTCTACATCATCGACGAAGTGCACATGCTGACGCGCAACGCCTTCAACGCGCTGTTGAAGACGCTTGAAGAGCCGCCGGA
>CAZDSS010000005.1:16935-52474 GCA_964508185.1 uncultured Sphingomonadales bacterium | reverse complement strand
GGAGCGTGAAGGACGCGGGCAACAACCAGAAGCTGATGTTGTTCATGCGCGGGAAGGCCATGTCGGGCGCGCCGATCATGATCGGCACGAACCAGTTGCCGAACCCGCCGATGAGCGCCGGCATCACCATGAAGAAGATCATGATCATGCCGTGGGCGCTGATGAGCACGTTGAAGAAGTGATAGGCCGAGTCCACGTCCCCGCCGGTGAAGGCCGTCAGGAAGGTGACACCGGGATTCTGCAACTCCATGCGCATCAGCACGGAGAAGGTGCCGCCGATCAGGCCCGCCACCACGGCGAATATCAGGTACATGGTCCCGATATCCTTGTGGTTGGTGGACAACAGATAGCGGCGCCACCCGTGCGGATGGTCGTGCGCGTCGTGAGCCTCTGCGGCCTT
The DNA here is from genome assembly GCA_964508185.1 of uncultured Sphingomonadales bacterium. Classification (GTDB taxonomy): domain Bacteria; phylum Pseudomonadota; class Alphaproteobacteria; order Sphingomonadales; family Govanellaceae; genus CAZDSS01. Next base: position 52,074 of record CAZDSS010000005.1, on the reverse strand, counting down.
GCTACCAGCCATAACTCGCTCTCCTCAAACTTTAGCGCTGCTGCGCGGCGGCCAGCTTCAGCTTGGTCGCGTCTTTCATAGCATACTGCTCCTTGGCTTCCTCGAGCCAGGCAGCAAACCTTTCTTCGCTCACCACTTCGACGGCGATCGGCATGAAGGCATGGCGGATGCCGCAAAGTTCGGAGCACTGGCCGTAATAGATGCCTTCGCGCTCGGCGCGGAACCAGGTTTCGTTGAGACGGCCGGGCACAGCGTCGATCTTAACGCCGAAAGCCGGCACGGCCCAAGCATGAAGCACGTCGGAAGCGGTCACGAGCACGCGCACCACCTTGCCCACCGGGACCACCACGCGGGTGTCGGTGGCGAGCAGACGGGGCTCGCCGGCGGCGGCAGCCTCCTCGTCGGTCAGCATCAGCGAGTCGAAGGCGATGCCGTCGTGATCCGGATATTCATAGGACCAGTACCACTGGGAACCCGTCGCCTTGATGGTGAGGTCGGCCTCGTGGACCTTGTCCTGGAGATAGAGAAGCTTGAAGGACGGAATGGCGATGGCCACCAGGATCAGGACCGGCAGCAGCGTCCAGATCACCTCGATCAGGGTGTTGTGCGAGGTCTTGGACGGCACCGGATTGGCGCTGCGCCGGAACCGCAGGATCACATAGAGAAGAAGCGCCATCACCAGAACCGTAATGCCGGTGATGATGACAAGAAGCAGATCATGCAGGTCGACGATACCGTGCATCACCTCGCTTGCCGCTTCCTGGAAATACGTCTGCCAGGGTTCCGGCTGCGCCGCCTGAGCCGCGCCCACCTGCCCGAGGAGCGTGGCCAGCGCCAGCATCGCTCCGATCATCGTCTTCCTGAACAATCTGTTCACGACTACCTCTTTGCATTTTGTTGTACGGAAGAAGCCCGGCGGGCGTCCCCAAGGGACGCCGGCGTCAATCCCCCGCAACATCGTCATCTGAAAGCTGCCGACCGACCAAGGCCTGACCGCCCGTTGCGGCATTCCCCCATAGCCCCGGCGGCTTTCCGCCCAGTTGCGGGGATGTTATAGCAGAAAAATACGGGGCCACAAGCGCCTTGCGCCTTGAAAAAGCCGCATATGAAACGACCGTTCAAGTCCGGATTTGGGCTTGAACGCCGCCGATCACCGGCCCACATTACGGGGAAGACCGGACCGGCGCGCCCGGGGCGCATCGAGCCTTGCTCGGCCGGCGAAATCCCCCAGTTCAGGAGCTTTCCCCGCCCATGACCTTCGACAGCAATCCCGACCGCCTGTTCTTCGAGCGCACCGGCCTCGATCCCGATCGCGCCGTCGCCCTGACCGACGAGGCCCTTGCCGGCATGGAAGACGGCGAGCTGTTCCTCGAATACATGCAGTCGGAAAGCCTGTCCTTCGACGACGGGCGACTCAAGGCGGCCAATTTCGACGTGCATCAGGGCTTCGGCCTGCGCGCCGTGCTCGATGAGGCGACGGGATACGCCCATGCGTCCGAGATCTCGGAAGCGGCGCTCGCCCGCGCGGTCGAGACCGTGCGCGGCATCCGCAGCGGCGCCGGCGGGGTCATGAGTCTCTCCCCCGCCCCCACCAACCGGCGGTTGTACGGAGACGAAAATCCTCTGCTCGGCGTGGATTTCGCGGCCAAGACCCGGCTCCTCGAGGAAATCGACGCCTATGCCCGGGCGCGCGACCCGCGGGTGCGGCAGGTCTCGGCCTCGATCACCGGCGAATGGCAGGCGGTGGAGATCATCCGCGCCGGGGGCCAGCGGCTTCGCGACGTGCGGCCCCTCGTCCGGCTCAATGTGAGCGTGGTGGTGGCCGAGGGCGACCGCATGGAATCGGGCTTCCAGGGCCGCGGCGGACGCACGGATTACGCCGCCTTCTTCGATCCCGAGCTGTGGCAGAAGGACGTGGACGAGGCTTTGCGCCGGGCGCTCGTCAATCTGGCCGCCAGGGACGCCCCGGCGGGCGAGATGGAAGTGGTGGTCGGCCCCGGCTGGCCCGGCGTTTTGCTCCATGAGGCGGTGGGTCACGGGCTTGAAGGGGACTTCAACCGCAAGAAGACCTCGGCCTTCGCCGGCCTCCTCGGCCAGCGGGTGGCGGCCCCGGGGGTCACCGTCGTTGACGACGGCACCCTTCCCGGCCGCCGCGGCTCCATCACCATCGATGACGAGGGCACGCCTTCGAGCAACACCGTCCTCATCGAGGACGGGATCCTCAAGGGCTTCCTGCAGGACCGGCTGAACGCCCGCCTCATGGGCGTCGCCCCCACGGGCAACGGCCGGCGGCAGAGCTATGCCCACGCCCCCATGCCGCGCATGACCAACACCTACATGCTGGCGGGCGACCGCGACCCGCGGGAGATCGTGGAATCGGTGAAGAACGGCCTGTATGCCGTCAACTTCGGCGGCGGCCAGGTGGACATCACCAGCGGCAAGTTCGTCTTTTCCTGCACCGAGGCCTATCTGATCGAGGACGGCAGGATCACCGCCCCCGTCAAGGGCGCGACCCTCATCGGCAACGGCCCGGACATCCTCACCAAGGTCACCATGATCGGCAACGACCTTGAGCTCGACGATGGCGTCGGCACCTGCGGCAAGGGCGGTCAATCGGTCCCCGTGGGCGTCGGCCAGCCGACGTTGCGCATCAGCGGCCTCACCGTCGGCGGCACCGCGGTTTGAGCTTGCGTCGTCCATAATTTCTGCACATTTACGGGGTAACTCCCGATCCATGATCGGCGTCGCGGGCCTGCCGCGGCGCCCGTCATGGAAACGCCAACGGGAGCGACATCCCAAGGGGGACGACAAGAGCATGAAGAAGATCGGACTGATGCTGGCCATCGCCCTGATGGGCCAGATGCTTGCCGCCTGCAACACCGTCGAGGGAATCGGCAAGGACCTGAAGTCGGGCGGCGCGGCGATCGAACGCGCGGGCCGCAACGACTGACGCTTTAAAAACCGGGGGCCCTGCGCGGCCCCCGTTTTCCCCTCAATAGGCCTGTTCGGTGAAGAGCGGATCCACGCTGCCGCCCCAGCGGCCGTGATAGGCCTCGAGCTGTTCTTCGGCGGGTGTGCGCCCGTCGTCCAGAATGGCAAAGAGCGCGCTCAGGAAATGGGTCTCGTCCTCGCCGAGGCTGTTGATCTGCGCCCGGCGCCTGAGCCCCCCTTCCGCGATATTCAGCACGTCCCGCGCGAGATCGGCGACCGTCCCCTTGCGGAACGGCGTCCTGAGGGCAAGGCGCGGCACGTCGCGGCGGAGCGCCGCATGCTCCTCCGCCGTCCAGTCGGCGGTGAGATCGAGCGCCGCGTCCAGCGCCGCATCGTCATAAAGAAGCCCGACCCAGAGCGCAGGAAGCGCGCACAGACGTCGCCACGGCCCCCCGTCCGCCCCGCGCATCTCCAGATATTTCTTGAGCCGCACCTCGGGGAACAGGGTCGTCAGGTGATCGGCCCAGTCGTCGATGGTCGGCCGCTCGCCCGGCAGCGCGGGAAGCCTGCCCGCGAGAAAATCCCGGAAGGACTGGCCCGCCGCATCGATATACCTGCCGTCGCGGCGGACGAAATACATGGGCACGTCCAGCGCATGGTCCACGTAGCGCTCGAACCCCATGCCGTCCTCGAACACGAAGGGCAGGATGCCGCAGCGGTCGGGGTCGGTATCGGTCCAGATATGGCTGCGGTAGCTCAAGAATCCATTGGGCTTGCCCTCGGTGAAGGGCGAATTGGCGAAAAGCGCCGTCGCCACCGGCTGCAGGGCGAGGGACGCGCGGAACTTCCGCACCATGTCCGCTTCGGACGAGAAATCGAGGTTCGCCTGGACCGTCGCCGTGCGGAACATCATGTCGAGGCCCAGATTGCCCCGGGTCGGCATGTAGCGCTTCATGATGCCGTAGCGCCCCTTGGGCATCACCGGGATCTGGTCGCGCCGCAGGCTCGGATGGAAGCCGACGCCGAGGAAGCCGATGCCGAGCTCGCTCGCCACCGTCTTCACCTGGTCGAGATGGGTCTGGACCTCATGGCAGGTCTCGTGAAGCGACAGGAGCGGGGCGCCCGACAGCTCGAACTGCCCGCCCGGCTCGAGGCTGATGGACTGGCCGTCGAATTCCATGGCGATGGGGTTCTCGCCCTCGAAGACCGGAACCCAGCCGAAGCGCTCAAGCCCCTTGAACATGGCGCGGATGCTCTGCGGCCCGTCATAGGGCAGCGGCGCATGGCTGCCGACGATGAAGCCGAACTTCTCGTGCTCCGTGCCGATCCGCCACTGGTCGCGCGGCTTGCAGCCCGCTTCCAGATAGGCGACCAGTTCATCCTTGCTCTCGATGGGGGCTTTGTTGGCGCTGTCCTTTGCCATGTTCCTCCTGAGTCCTGCGCGGGCGCCATCGACGCGATGGCATGTATGCTGGCCGCACCAGTTTAGATATCAATCACAAAGCGCTGGCAAGCCCCATGATCCGATCGCGGGGCGATCAGAAGGTGACGAGGGTCAGAACGCCGATGACGGCCAGAAGGGCCGCGGCGGACCAGCGGATATATCTGAGCGGCAGACGCCGGATCAGCGCCTCGCCGCCGAAGGCGACCGGCGCGTTCGCGATCATCATGCCGAGGGTCGTCCCCGCCGTGACCAGCACAAGATGATCATAGCGCGCGGCAAGCGCCGCCGTCGCAAGCTGGGTCTTGTCGCCCATCTCGACGAGGAAGAACAGCACCGTGGTCGCAAGGAAGGTGCCGAGGCCGGACCGCACCGCGGGCGTCTCGTCAAGATCGTCGGGCTTGAGCGCCCAGAGCGCCATGGCGATGAAGGAAAGCCCCAGCACCCAGCGCAGGATGTCTTCCGGAATGAAGCCCGCGACCAGCTGCCCCACCGCCGCGGCGAGGGCATGGTTCAGAAGGGTTGCGACCAGGATCCCGGCGACGATGGGCCAGGGCCTGCGCCAGCGGGCGACGAGCAGCAGGGTCAGAAGCTGCGTGCGGTCGCCGAGTTCGGCGACGGCGACCACGCCCGCCGACACGAGAAAGCTTGAAAGCATGTGTTACACCCAGTCCCCCAGAACCGACTGCCAGAGCGACAGCGCCACCACCGCCGCCGTATCGGACCGCAGGATGCGCGGGCCGAGCGTCACGGGCGCGACGAAGGCCTGGCTCCGCAGCAATTCGCGCTCCTGCCGGTGGAAGCCGCCCTCGGGGCCGATGATGACCGCGCCGGGGCCGGGCCCCTTGTGGCGGAGGACCTCGATCAGCGGGCGGGCGTCGCCCCCCTCGTCGCAGAAATAAAGAGAGCGCGCCGGATCCCAGTCCCGGATCAGGGCCGGAAGGGCGATGGGATCGCGGATCTCGGGAACGTCGAGCCTGTCGCACTGCTCCGCCGCCTCTATGGCATTGGCGACGAGGCGCTCTTCCTTGACGCGCTCCACCATGGTGAAGCGGGTGACCACGGGGATGAGGGCGGACACCCCCAGCTCCACCGCCTTCTGCACCAGGTAGTCAAGCCGCGCGCGCTTGACCGGCGCGAAGACGAGCCAGAGGTCGGGCGACGCCTGCTGGGGCCGCAACCGGCGCTCCGCCCGAAGCTGGCCGCGGCCCTTGCGCAGGCCCTCGATCTCCGCCAGCCATTCGCCGTCGCGGCCGTTGAAGAGGTTCACCCGATCGCCCGGCTTGCAGCGCAGCACATGCTGGAGATAATGGCTCTGGTCGGCGCCGAGCTCGACCACGGCCTCGGCCGCGAGATCCGCTTCCACATAAAGGCGGGTCGCGGGACGGTAGGGGCCGTCCGGGTGGTTGGCCGCTGCGGGATCCTGGCCCCCTGGCGCTGACTTGTCCGACATCCGGGAATGATTCCTGAAATTTCGCGCGCTTTTGATAACCCGCTTCGACGGAGGATACAATGACTACGGACTACCGCCCTGCCGACGCCGTTGCGGGGACATGGGTCGACCAGACGCCGGGCTGGATCCGCCCCTACCTTCGCCTTGCGCGCCTCGACCGGCCCATCGGCACCTGGCTCCTCCTCTGGCCCTGCTGGTGGAGCCTGGCGCTCGCCCGCCCGCCCATGTCCATGTGGTGGCTGTTCATCATCTTCGCGATCGGCGCGACCGTGATGCGCGGCGCGGGCTGCGTCTATAACGACATCGTGGACAGGGATTTCGACGCCGCCGTGGAGCGGACGCGCCACCGCCCGCTCGCCGCAGGCGTCGTGAACGTCGCACAGGCGGTGAGCTTCATGGGGATCCTGCTGTTCATCGGGCTCCTCGTTCTCCTGTCCCTCAACAGCTTCGCGGTCTGGCTCGGCGCGGCGTCGCTCCTCATCGTCGCCATCTATCCCTTCATGAAGCGTTACACCGACTGGCCGCAACTCGTCCTCGGTCTTGCCTTCAACTGGGGGGCGCTTCTCGGCTGGGCGGCGGTCAAGGGCAACGTGGCGCCGCCCGCGGTCGCGCTCTATGCCGCCGGGATTCTGTGGACGCTCGGCTACGACACCATCTATGCTCACCAGGACAAGGAGGATGATGCGTTGCTCGGCCTGCGCTCCACGGCGCTCCGCTTCGGCCGGATGACCAAGCCCTGGCTCGTCCTGTTCTACGGCGGCATGACGGGGCTTCTCGCCCTCTCCGCTTACCTTGCAAATCTCCACCCGGTGTTTTATGTGGTGGGCGCGTTTGCTGCGGTGCATCTCGCGGCGCAGATCATCTTCACCGATCTCGACGACCCGGACTCCTGCCTGAGGTGCTTCCGGTCGAACCACTGGCTCGGGGCGTTGGTGTTCGCAGCGATCGTCGCGGCGCAGATCGCCGCGGAGTTTACGACCACAGCAAGTTTGTAGCGTGATCCCAACCTGGAGCACCACCCGTCATGGATATTTCCAAAATCTCGATCGGCGCCAATCCGCCGTGGGAAGTGAACGTCGTCATCGAGGTACCGGTCGGCGGCGACCCCGTGAAGTACGAGATGGACAAGGAGTCCGGCGCCCTGTTCGTCGACCGCATCATGCATACGTCCATGCGCTATCCGTGCAATTACGGCTTCATCCCGCATACCCTGTGTGACGACGGCGACCCCACCGACGTGCTGGTGGTCTCGCGCAGCCAGGTGGTGCCCGGCGCCGTGATGCGGGTGCGCCCCATCGGCGTCCTTCTGATGGAAGACGAGGGCGGCAAGGACGAGAAGATCCTGGCGGTGCCCACCGACAAGCTCTTCCCCTTCTACAAGGGCGTGAAGTCCTACAAGGAGCTGCCCGAGATCGTGATCAAGCAGATCGCCCATTTCTTCGAGCACTACAAGGATCTCGAGGAAGGCAAGTGGGTGCGCGTCCAGCGCTGGGGCGATGCGGAAGAGGCCGCGGAACTGATCTCCGCCGCCATCGAGCGCTGCCGGGCGACCCGCGCCGCCTGATCCGCCACCGGGACGGGCCGGACCGGCTATCGCCGCCGGCGCCGGTCTGATAAGGTCCTGTCATGGCTTACGGATCACTGCGCGACTTCATGGAAAGGCTGGAGCGGACGGGGCGACTCGTCCGCGTCAGCGAACCTGTCTCCACACATCTCGAAATGACCGAGATCCAGACCCGCGTCCTTGCGGAAGGCGGGCCTGCGATCCTGTTCGAGAACGTCATCAAGGCCGACGGCAGCCGCAGCGAGATGCCGGTCCTCGTCAACCTGTTCGGCACGGTCGAACGGGTCGCCTGGGGCATGAACCGGGAGCCCCACGAGCTTCGCGAGGTGGGCGAGACGCTCGCCTTCCTGCGCCAGCCCGAGCCGCCGGGCGGCTGGCGGGAAGCCTTGCAGATGCTGCCCCTCGTCAAGACGGTCATGGCCATGCGGCCGAAGACCGTATCCCGCGCCCCCGTGCAGGAGGTGGTGCTGACGGGCGACGACATCGACCTCAACCGCCTGCCCATCCAGGGCTGCTGGCCGGGCGAGCCCGCGCCGCTCATCACCTGGCCGCTCGTCGTCACCAAAGGCCCCGGCAAGGCGCGGGAGGACGATTTCAATCTCGGCATCTACCGCATGCAGGTGACGGGGCGGAACACCACCCTCATGCGCTGGCTGCGCCATCGCGGCGGGGCGCAGCATCACCGCCGCTGGGCCAAGGAACGGCCGGAGCCTCTGCCCGTCGCCGTGGTGATCGGCGCCGATCCGGGAACGATCCTTGCCGCCGTCACGCCCGTGCCCGACACTGTATCCGAATACGCCTTCGCGGGGCTTCTGCGCGGCGAGAAGCTTGAGCTCGTGGACTGCAAGACGGTGCCGCTTCAGGTGCCGGCCACGGCGGAGATCGTGCTCGAAGGCCATGTGTCGCTCACCGAATATGGCGACGAGGGGCCCTATGGCGACCATACGGGCTACTACAATTCGGTCGAATCTTTCCCGGTCTTCACCGTTTCCGCCATCACCATGCGCCGGGATCCCATCTATCTCTCGACCTATACGGGCCGCCCGCCGGACGAGCCGGCGATCCTGGGCGAGGCGCTGAACGAGGTCTTCATTCCGCTCCTTACCCAGCAGTTCCCGGAGATCGTGGATTTCTGGCTGCCGCCCGAAGGCTGCTCCTACCGCATCGCGGTCGTTTCCATGAAAAAGGCCTATCCGGGCCACGCGAAGCGGGTGATGATGGCGGTCTGGTCCTATCTCCGCCAGTTCATGTACACCAAGTTCGTGATCGTGGTGGACGACGACATCAACGCCCGGGACTGGAAGGACGTGATGTGGGCGATCTCCACCCGGGTGGATCCGGCCCGCGACATGACGGTGATCGAGAACACGCCCATCGACTATCTCGATTTCGCGTCGCCCGTATCGGGGCTCGGCTCGAAGCTTGGGCTGGATGCCACCAACAAATGGCCGGGCGAGACGGATCGGGAATGGGGAACGGAAATCGCCATGGATCCCGAGATCGTGGAACGGGTGACCGCCAAATGGCAGAGCCTGGGGCTTCCCGGGAGCGGCACACCCATCTGGCGCAACAAGGCGAACAAGGGCAGGTGACGGCATGAGCGATCTTTTCTCGTCCGACGACGGCCGCAACTTGCTGGAAGACCTCGTATCCCGCGCCCGGCGCGCGGGCGCGGACGCGGCCGACGCCGTCCTGTTCGAGGGGCGGTCGGAGCACATCTCCTGGCGGCTCGGCAAGCTCGAGGATACGGAGCGGTCGGAGAATCAGGATCTCGGCCTCCGCGTGCTCATCGGCAAGCGGCAGGCGATCGTGTCCTCCACCGATCTTTCGCCCGCGACCCTCGACATCCTGGTGGAGCGGGCGATCGACATGGCGCGGGTCGCGCCGGAGGATCCCTGGTGCGGCCTGGCCGACCCCGCGGAGCTTGCGTCCGGGGCCCTGCCCGATCTCGACCTTTTCGATCCGACCGAGGTCACCGGCGACATGCTGCGGGAACAGGCGCGCGCGGCGGAGGAAGCGGCCCTTGCGGTCGAGGGCGTCACCAATTCCGAAGGCGCGGGCGCGAGCTGGAGCGCGAGCCGGTTCACGCTGGTGACCAGCACCGGATTCTCGGGCTCCTACCGCACCTCGTCGCAAGGGGTGCGCGTCAGCGTCCGGGCGGGAAGCGGCACCAACCGGGAGCGGGACGACGACTTGTCATCCGCCCGCCACCGGGAAGATCTGGAATCAGCGGAGCTCGTCGGACGCCGCGCCGCAGAGCGCGCCGTGCGGCGGCTCAATCCGCGAAAGCCCAGGACCGCCCGCGTGCCCGTGGTGTTCGATCCGCGCGTGTCGCGCAGCCTCATCGGCCATCTTGCGGGCGCCATCAACGGGCAGAGCATCGCCCGCGGCACGAGCTTCCTGAAGGACAGGATGGGGACCGCCGTGTTTCCCGCCGGGGTCACCGTGACGGACGATCCCCTGCGGCGGCGGGGGCTGTCCTCCCGCCCCTTCGACAGCGAGGGGGTCGCGACCCGTCCCCTCGATTTCATTGCCGACGGCGTCCTCACGAGCTGGGTGCTCGACAGCGCCTCCGCCCGGCAACTGGGGCTTCGCACCACGGGCCATGCCCGGCGCGGCACCTCGGGCCCGCCCGGCCCGGGGATCTCCAATTTCTACATGGCGCCGGGGAAGCTTTCGCCCGCCGAACTCATGGCCGACATCCGCGAGGGATTTTACGTCACCGAGCTCATCGGCATGGGGGTCAATGGGGTGACCGGCGATTACAGCCGGGGCGCCGCCGGTTTCTGGATCGAGAACGGCGCGATCGCCTACCCCGTGAACGAGGTGACGATCGCGGGCAATCTCAAGGATATGTTCGCGGCGCTTGCCCCGGCGAACGATCTCGAATTCCGCTACGGCACGGACGCGCCGACCGTCCGCATCGAGGGCATGACCGTCGCCGGGAGCTGACGGCGGCCAAAGCTCTTAGAAGCTCTTGCCGATGGTGAACAGCACCCGGGCGTCCGACAGGCCGCCGTTGTAGCGGTTGGTGTCCACATAGGCGAGGCCGAGATTGATGCCGGCGATGGTGGTGTAGAGCCCGGCGCTCCAGTCGAGCTTGTCAACGCCGCCGCCGAAATCCTCGTAGCCGATATGGAAGCCGGCGGTCACCGAGGTGTTGGGGATCGGGATCTCGAGGTCGGAGAAGAGATAGACCGCATCCTCGTCGCCATAGGCGTCCTGCCCCGACGGCACATAGGCGACGCCCGCGGTGATCGCGGCGAGACCCAGATCGTAGCCCGCCTTGGCCATCACCTCGAAATAGTTGAGGTCCGCCTCGTCGCCCGGATAGGTGTAGTAGGTGACGGAGAAGTCGAGCGACACGCCGCTCACCTCGGTGGCGTAGCCTGCGAACCAGTCCACTTCGAGAGAACCGTCGACGCCGAAATTGCCGCTGGAGCCCCAGGCGCCCACATAGACGCCGCTGTTATGGGTCCAGACCAGGCTGCCCTGGAGCGCCGGGTCCTCGTCGCTCATGGACACGCCGCGAAAGATATATTCCGAAGCAAAGGTGACGTCGGCGCTGAAGGTTCCCCATTCGGAATCTTCCTGCGCCAGCGCTCCGGTGCCTCCCAGACCGGCCGCGAAGACCGCAGCCGAACACAACGTACGGAGAAGTTTGCCGCTCTTATTGCCTTCCATGGCTTCCTCCTTCAAGTGAGCAACGCACCGGGCGTGGTATCAAGATCCGTGCCAGCGGCCGGAGAACGCCTCCCCCCTGCCTTGATACGGAAAATCCCGTCGCCGCCGCCCGCCGCCTTATGTGCACTGCACAAGAACTGGGCAGCACCCTGCCCGTCTTCGCGCCAAACGGCGTATGGACGGGGTTCCTTTTCTACTGAACTTCGCCGATCAGGAAGCCGGGGTCGAGCCGCACGTTGAACCAGTTGACGCGCCAGTCGAGATGGGGCCCGGTGGCCCGGCCGGTCGCGCCGATGGTGCCGATGGGATCGCCGGCCTCGACCCTTGTCCCCGGCTTGACCGAGATGGAATCGAGATGCATGAGGACGGAATTGATGCCGTGGCCGTGGTCGATCAGCACCGTCTTGCCGGTGTAGTAGTGATCTTCCTCGGCCAGCACCACGATGCCCGGCGCGGGCGCCACCACGGTGCTGCCCCGGGGGCCGGCGAAGTCGATTCCGAAATGGGGCTGCTTGGGCTCGCCGTTGAGGATGCGCTGGCTGCCATAGACGCCGGTGATCCGCCCTTCCGCAGGGCGCTTGAAGCCGTCCCAGAACCAGGCGGCGTCCGTATCCCGCCGCCGCGCCTCGGCGATCTGGGCGTTTTCCCGCTGGATGCGGGCCAGAACTTCGGGATCGGGGGTCACCATCTTCTGCGGCAGGCCGTCGATGCGCTGGATATTGTATTTGCGCTGCCGGATCTCGAGCTTGCGCACCTCTTCCTCGCCGGAGGGATAGACGACCCTGAGCACCGCTTCCTTCCCCGCGTCATGGCCGAAGCCGAAGACGAAGCGGCCCCAGCGATCGACCCGGATCGTCCGGCCATCGAGGGTCACCTTTGCGCCGGGCTCGGTCAGACCCTTGACGAGGCCCCCTTGCGCGAAGGTGCCGTCAAGCTCCAGCTTGCCGCCCGCTGCGGCGGGGGTGGCAATCAGCAATAATCCGAGAAGAACGAGGACCAGCCCCCGCATGGGCGTCACGCCTTGCCGTCGCGCAGTTCTTCGTAGCGCCGAGTCGCGATCTCGCAATCGCGATAGGCTTCCTGCCGCTCGGCGTTCCAGTAGCGGAGCTGGTCGAGGGGAATGCGGTCCCCGGTGACGGAGCAGGTGACGTAACTGCCCGGGCTCAGCACCTCGAAATCGCTGGGGAGGAAGCGGATCTTCGCCTCGCGACCTTCGAGCAGGGAATCAAACGAACGGTTCATAACAGTTTTCCTTGTCGATCCTGTGCTGCGGAGCTTGCCGCCGGTTTCGCCGAACCGGATGCTTGCGGCCCGGGCGTTCCCGCGGCGCGCGCCGTGAGCCTGCCGTCCGCCCATTCGATTTCGAGATGGGCGCCAGGACGGATCCCGGCGGCGCGCACCAGCGGCCGCCCGTTGGCGTCCCGCACCAGCGCGAAGCCGCGCTTCAGCACCTGGTCATAGCCCAGACTGTCCAGAAGCCGCGCCTTGGCCGCCAGTTCCTGGCGCGCCGACTGCAGCGAGACGAGGCCGCTCCGTTCCAGTCTGGTGGCGACTATGTGCAGCTTTTCCCGCTCGCGCGCAACCTCCCGCTGCAGGATTTCCGGCCGGAGATGCCGGGAAAGCGCGGAAATCCGCCCTTGCCGGTCGCGCATTTCCGTGGCGAGCGCCCGCCCCATCCGGCCGCCGAGATCGCCCATCCGGATCCGCAGGCGGTCCGTGCGCTCCTTCAAGATATGGGGCGTGAGGCGCGCTGCAAGGGTCTGAAGCCGCGCTTCCCGGCGTTCGACGGCGGCGACCAGCGCACGCGGCAGCCGGTCGCTGCACACATCCAGCCGCTGGCGCGGCAGCATCAGGATGTCGCGGGGCTGCGGCAGGCCGCGGACGAGGCCGCGCAGCCGGTCGCGGCGGTCGTCGATCATGCGGCGGCGCATATGGTCGAGCCGGCGGGCGAAGCCCGCGACCGCCGCAAGGAGATCGGCGCGCACGGGCACCGCCTTTTCGGCCGCCGCGGTGGGCGTCGGCGCGCGAAGGTCGGCGGCGAAATCGATCAATGTGGTGTCGGTCTCGTGCCCCACCGCGGAAATCAGGGGAATTTCGCTCGCCGCCGCGGCGCGGACCACGATTTCCTCGTTGAAGGCCCAGAGATCCTCAAGGCTGCCGCCGCCCCGGGCGACAATCAGCAGATCGGGGCGCGGAACCGGCCCGCCTTCCGGCAGGGCGTTGAAGCCGCGGATGGCCGACGCGACCTGCGCCGCCGCCCCCTCCCCCTGCACCAGCACGGGCCATACGATCACCTCGCGGGGGAAGCGGTCGGACAGGCGGTGGAGAATGTCGCGGATGACCGCGCCCGTGGGCGAGGTCACGACGCCGATCACCTTCGGCAGGAAAGGCAGGGGCTTCTTGCGCGCGGGATCGAACAGCCCCTCGGCGGCCAAGGCCTTGCGCCGCTCCTCCAGAAGCGCCATCAGGGCGCCGACGCCCGCAAGCTCCATGCTCTGGACCACGAGCTGGTACTTGGAGCGGCCGGGGAAGGTGGTGAGCTTGCCGGTCGCCACCACCTCGAGCCCGTCCTGCGGCTTCACGGGCAGCCGCACCGCCGTGCCCTTCCAGCAGACGGCGTCGAGCACCGCGTCCGCATCCTTGAGGCAGAGATAGACATGCCCCGACGCCGCCCGCTTCAGCCCGGATATCTCGCCGCGCACCCGCACGAATTCGTATGTCTCCTCGACCGTGCGCTTCAGCGCGTAGGACAATTCCGACACCGTATATTCGCGGACGTTGGAGAACGGCCGGTCGCCCGGCGGGATCTGTGGGGTTTCGCTTTCTTGCAACGGCTTGCTGCTCACTGAAACTCACGGAATGACGAGCTTGCGTCGAAGGGGTCCTATGATACAAGGAGGCGCGGTGAGGTCAAAGGCAAAGCCCGAACCGCGTGTAGCATCACCAAGGCCTGGCGGATCGAATTGTCATGAAAGAGATCAATGTCCTCGTCATCGGATCGGGCGGTCGCGAACATGCGCTGACCTGGGCCCTTTCGGCGTCTCCCATCCTGGGCCGGCTCTATTGCGCGCCCGGAAACGGCGGCATCGCCCGGGTCGCGACCTGCGTCGATCTCGATCCCCTGAACGCGGACGCGGTGATCGCCTTCTGCCGGGAAAATGACATCGGCCTCGTGGTGGTGGGGCCCGAGGCGCCGCTGGTCGCGGGCCTCGTCGACCGGCTGGACGCCGCCGGCATCCGCGCCTTCGGGCCGACGGCGGGGGCCGCGCGGCTCGAGGGCTCCAAGGGCTTCACCAAGGATCTCTGCGCCCGCTTCGGCATTCCGACCGCGGCCTATGCCCGGTTCGACGACGCCGAACAGGCGAAAGGCTATATCCGCGCGCAAGGCGCGCCCATCGTCGTCAAGGCGGACGGCCTTGCGGCCGGCAAGGGCGTCGTGGTCGCTGAGACCGTCGCCGAGGCCGAAGCGGCGGTCGACGAGATGTTCGCAGGAGCTTTCGGCGAGGCCGGCGCGTCGGTGGTGGTGGAGGAGTTCCTGACGGGCGAGGAAGCGAGCTTCTTCGTGATGACCGATGGCAAGACGGTGCTGCCCCTCGCCACCGCTCAGGACCACAAGGCGGTGGGCGACGGCGATACCGGCCCCAATACGGGGGGCATGGGCGCCTATTCCCCGGCCCCCGTGATGACCGACGCCATGATCGACGCCGCCATGCGCCGGATCATCGAGCCGACGATCCGCGGCATGGCCGAGATCGGCAGCCCCTACAGGGGCGTCCTTTATGCCGGGCTGATGATCACGGCGGACGGCCCCAAGCTCATCGAATACAACGCCCGCTTCGGCGACCCGGAATGTCAGGTACTGATGACCCGGCTCAAATCCGATCTCCTGTCGGCCCTGATCGCCGCCTGCGACGGCGCGCTGGACCAGATCAGCCTGCGCTGGCGGGACGAAGCGGCGCTGACCGTGGTGATGGCGGCAAAGGGCTATCCCGGAAGCTACGTGAAGGGCACGGAGATCCGCGGGCTTGAGGATGCGGCCGCCGTCGAGGGGGTCGAGATCTTCCATGCCGGAACGAAGGTCGAGGACGGCCGCGTGATCGCGACGGGGGGCCGCGTTCTCAACGTCACCGCCGTCGGCCGCAATGTGCGCGAGGCCAAGGCCCGGGCTTACGCCGCCATCGACCGTATAGACTGGCCCGAAGGCTTCTGCCGCCGGGACATCGGCTGGCGGGCCGTCAAACGAGAAGAGGAGGAGGCTTCATGACGTCGCGGCAACAGGCGAACGAAGGGACAACCGCCGTCCGCCCCGGACTTGAGATCGACGAGGCGAAACTCGCCGCCTATATGGAGGCGAAGATTCCGGGCTTTTCCGGCCCCCTGAAGATCGAGCAGTTCAAGGGCGGGCAATCGAACCCCACATACAAGCTCACGACCCCCGACCGCACCTATGTGCTGCGCCGCAAGCCGCCGGGGAAGCTTCTGAAATCCGCCCATGCGGTGGACCGCGAATTCCGCGTCATCTCCGCCCTGCACAAGGCGGGGATCCCGGTGGCCGAGCCCTATGTCCTCGAAGAGGACGACAGCATCATCGGCACCGCCTTCTACATCATGGCCTTCGTCGCCGGACGGGTGTTCTGGGAGCCCAATCTTCCCGGCATGGAGCCCGCCGAGCGGGCGGCGATCTATGACGCCATGAACGACACCATCGCCCGCCTGCATCAGGTGGACTACGAGGCGGTGGGGCTCGGCGACTACGGCCGC
The DNA here is from genome assembly GCA_964508185.1 of uncultured Sphingomonadales bacterium. Classification (GTDB taxonomy): domain Bacteria; phylum Pseudomonadota; class Alphaproteobacteria; order Sphingomonadales; family Govanellaceae; genus CAZDSS01. The sequence goes on along the minus strand of CAZDSS010000005.1, from coordinate 36,240 downwards.
CCCGGCAACTACATCGCGCGCCAGGTGGCCCGCTGGTCGGAGCAGTACCGGGCCAGCAAGACCGAGGAGATCCCGGCCATGGATCGCCTCATGGAATGGCTCCCGGCCCATATCCCCCAGGGCGAGGAGACCTCCATCGTCCATGGCGACTTCCGCATCGACAACATGATCTTCCACCCGACCGAGCCGCGGGTGCTCGCGATCCTCGACTGGGAGCTCTCGACCCTTGGTCATCCGCTGGCGGACTTTTCCTACGCCACCATGCTGTGGCGGCTGCCGCCCCATGTGTTCAGCGGGCTGAAGGGTCAGGATCTCAAGGCTCTGGGGATTCCGACGGAAGAGGAATATGTGGCCGCCTATTGCCGCCGCACCGGGCGCGCCAGCATCCCGCACTGGGATTTCTACATGATCTACAACATCTTCCGCATGGCGGGGATCCTGCAGGGCATCATGGGCCGGGTGGTCGCCGGAACCGCCACCAGCCAGCATGCCCGCGACATGGGTGCGCTCGCCAAGCCCATGGCCGAGATCGCCTGGGCGGAGGTGGAGCGCCTCGAGGCGCGCGGCAGCGTCTGAACAAGACCGGGGCGACCGCCTCCATGGGAAGCGACCGCCCCGGCTGAAGCCGCATCGGGCTTCAGTATCCTTGGGCCTGCAGGCCGATCAGCGGTTCTGCTGGCTGCTGCTGCCGCCGCTCGACTGATTCTGCTGCTTGTTGCTGCTGCTGCCGCTGCTGCTGCTGCGGTTGCCGGACTGGTTCTGCTGCTTGTTGCCGCTGCTCGACTGGCTCTGCTGCTTGCTGTTGCTGCCCGACTGGCTCTGCTGGCCCTTCCTGTTCTCCGCCATTGGTCACTCCTCTGCTGGGACATGAAAAGCGGGGGCCCCGTTCTTAGCGTTCATGGGCCGCCCGTTCATGCTCAACGCAAGGCGGGGCGCGATGTTCCAAGGGGAATGATGGGGCGGCGGTCAGCCCGCGGATTTCTCCTGCCCCTCCCCGCCATCCGGAGACGGCGCGGGCGGCGGCGCCATGTCGCGGATCTCGGCCAGGATCTCCCGCACCCGCGCCGGATCGAAGGGCGTGGCGGTGAGGAGATGCAGGTCCTGCTGCGGATAGGGCACGTGGATGCCGTTGGCCTGGAACTTGTCCCAGACGAGCAGGAGAACGTCGCTCGCCACGTTGGCGACGCCGTTATGGGGGTCGGCGATCCAGATCCGGAGCTCGAGCTCCAGCGCATATTCCCCGAACTTCTTGAGCAGGACCTGCGGCTCCGGATCGGCGAGCACGCGGCGGGTCTCCCGCGCCGCTTCCAGAATGAGCGCCATGGCCTTGCGCACGTCGGTCGCATAGGACACGCGGATCGGAATGCCGCGCCGGACCTCGGTGTTGGAATAGGTCCAGTTGATGACCGTCTGGGTGATGACGTCCTCGTTGGGAATGAGATGCTCGCGCCCGTCGCGGGTGATGACCGAAGTGTAGCGGGCGGCGAGCTTGTTGATCCAGCCGTAGCTTTCGCCAAGCTCGATCACGTCCCCCGGCTTGATGGAGCGGTCCATCAGCAGGATCACGCCGCTGATGAGGTTGGAGATCACCTTCTGCAGACCGAAGCCGAGGCCGAGGCCCACGGCGCCGCCGACCACCGCAAGGGCCGTGAGGTCGATGCCCGTGCTGGTGATGGCGAACAGGACCGCGAGCGTGATGAGCGAGATCTTCACGAGCTTGCCGAGCAGCACCTGGGCCGAGGGGCTCAGGGTGGGCATGCGCGCGATGCTCTGTTCCACAAGCCGGGAGAGGAACAGCGACAGCCAGATGAGGATGGCGAAGGTAATGAGGGCCGTCGTGATGTTGAGGAGCGAGATGCGCGTGCTGCCGATGGTGATCGCGGCGGCATCCAGCAGCGCCAGCACCGGGTTGAACAGCCCCGAGATGTGAAGCGCCGCCACCACCCAGGCGATGATCGCGAAAAGCCGCGCCATCTCGCGGTTGCGGATGAAGCGCGAGATGGCCCGAATGAGCAGCCAGGCGACGAGCAGGCTCGCCACCAGCCGCAGGAGGAAGGCAGGCTGGGCGAAGGCCTCGAACAGGGATTGCGCCGCCGCAGTGAACAGGAGCCAGAGGAAGGGGAATGCGAGGACCGCGAGATAGGGGACGATCCTGTCCACGGTCGGGAAATGGGCGCGCAGCCGCCGCATGAGCGGCGACAGGGCCCGCCGCGCCACCACCGCCAGGATGAAGGCGATCCCCACCGCGATGATCTGGAGGAGCACCTCGGGGGCGATGACCCGGTCCTCGATCCAGGTGACAAAGGCCAGGGTCTTCTGCTGGATTTGGTCGATCAGCGGCACGTGTGGTCTCTCCACCCCCGATGCGCGGCGCACCGCTCCCTCAGCGGCGCGTCGCGAAGAATTCTCTCAGAATGGCCGCGGCGCGGCTTTCGGACAAGCCGCCATAGATTTCCGGCCTGTGATGGCATGTGGGCTGCTCGAAGATCCGGGCCCCATGCTCGACGCCGCCGCCCTTGGGGTCGGACGCGCCGAAATAGAGCCGCCGCAGCCGCGCGAAGCTGATGGCCTGGGCGCACATGGCACAGGGCTCAAGCGTCACGTAGAGGTCGCAATCCACGAGCCGCTCGCTGTTGATGCGCGCCGCCGCCTCCCGGATCGCGAGGAGTTCGGCATGGGCCGTGGGATCGCGAAGCTCCATCACGCGATTGCCGGCGCGGGCCAGCACCTGCCCGCGCGCGTCCACCACCACGGCGCCCACCGGCACCTCGCCCCGCGCCGCGGCGAGGCGCGCTTCCTCAAGCGCGAGCGCCATGGGCGTCCTGCTCTGGCTCTCTTCTTCCCGCATGTGATTTTCGCCCGTCATGGCCGGACCATGGGGGAGCGCCGATCCTCCCGTCAAGAGGCAAGCCGCGGGCGGGGCGTCGCTTTCGCATCTGGCGGGAACCATGTATCCTGCTTTCCTCCCCAAGGACAGGAGACGACCGCATGAGCCCGAAGACGTCGTCCGACCTCAATCCCGGCCATATCCTGCAGATCGGGATGGCCTTCTTCGCATCCAAATGCCTGTTGAGCGCGGTGGAGCTCGACCTGTTCACGCGTCTTGGCGACAAGGCGCTCACGGCCGAGGAATTGCGCAAGCTCCTCGACCTCCATCCCCGCGCCGTGCCGGACTTTCCCGATGCCCTCGTCGCCCTCGGCCTCCTCGCCCGCGACGGCGACGGGCCGGACGCGCGCTACCGCAACACGCCCGAATGCGCCCATTTCCTCGACCGCACGAAGCCGAGCTATATCGGCGGCATCCTGGAGATGGCCAACAACCGCCTCTATCCCTTCTGGGCGAGCCTGACGGAGGGCCTGCGCACCGGCCAGCAGCAGAACGAGGTGAAGCATACGGGGAAACCCCTCTTCGAGGTGCTCTACGAGGATCCCGCGCGGCTCGAGGAATTCATGAAGGGGATGAGCGGGATCTCCCGCGGCAATTTCAGAACGCTTGCCGAAAAGTTCGATTTCTCCCGCGCGCGGACCCTTCTCGACGTCGGCGGGGCGAGCGGGGAGCTATCCATCGCCGTCGCCGCGCGCCATCCGCATATGCGCTGCATCAGCGCCGATCTCGCGCCCGTCGAGCCCATCGCCCGGCGCCGCATCGAGGAGGAGGGTCTTTCCGGTCGGATCTCCACCGCCGTCCTCGATTTCCTCGCCGATCCCTTCCCGCAGGCTGACGTGGTGACCATGAGCCTTGTCCTTCATGACTGGGGGCTCGAGCGCAAGCTCCTCCTCATGAAGAAGGCCCATGACGCGCTGCCCGAGGGCGGGGCCTTCATCGCCATCGACCATCTGATCGACGACGCGCGGCGCCACAACGCCTTCGGCCTCCTCATGTCCCTCAACATGCTCATCGAATGCGGCGACGGCTTCGACTATACGGCGGCGGATTTCCGGCGCTGGGCGAAGGAGGTGGGCTTCAGCCGGGTGGAGGTGCTGCCGCTCGGCGGTCCGGCCAGCGCGGCGATCGCCTACAAATAGCGGGACCAGCCATGGATGGTGGTTCCACCGGCGCGGCGGATGATCTAGAGTGCGCCGCCATGGAACAGGACAACGAACACATCGCGCCCGAGAAGGGCGAACGCATCGCCAAGATTCTCGCCCGCGCCGGGATCGGGTCGCGCCGCGACGTGGAGCGCTGGATCGCCGAGGGCCGCATCAGCCTGAACGGCGCGGTGGTAACCACGCCCGCGACCCTCGTGGCCTCGACCGAGGGCATCACCTTCGACGGCCAGCCCGTGGCCGCCCCGGCCCCGACCCAGCTGTGGAAGCTGCACAAGCCCGCGGGCGTCGTCACCACCGCCCGTGATCCGGAGGGCCGCACCACCATCTTCGACATCCTGCCCAAGCGCATGCCGCGGGTGGTGGCGGTGGGCCGCCTCGACCTCAATACGGAAGGGCTGATCCTGCTCACCAACGACGGGGCGCTCGCCCGCTGGCTGGAGCTTCCGGCCCATGGCCTTGCCCGCCGCTACCGGGTCAGGGTCCATGGCCGGGTGGACGAGGCGGCGCTTGCCGCGCTTGCCGACGGCGTCACCATCGACGGCGTCACCTATGGCGGGATCGACGCCCGGCTCGACAAGCAGCAGGGGGCGAACGCGTGGCTTTCGGTCGTCCTGCGGGAAGGCAAGAACCGCGAGGTGCGGCGGGTGATGGAGCATCTGGGGCTCAAGGTCAACCGCCTCATCCGCGTCGCCTACGGGCCGTTCGCCCTCGGCGCCCTGGAAAAGGGCATGGTGGAGCCCGTAAGCCCGCAGATCCTGCGCAAGGAATTCCCCGCCTTCTTCGGCCTTCCCGCCGCAACGCCGGAGGGCTCGCCTGACAAACCCAGGCGCCGCAATCGCGCCGGCTGGGCCAAGGCCAAGCCGAAGACCCAGCCGCGGCCCAATGCGCGCAAGCGGCGGCAGGCGCCGGAGCGCGGCTGATGCGGGTGATCGCCGGACGCTTCCGCGGCCGCAAGCTGACGCCGCCCGAGGACATGCGCCTCCGCCCCACGGCGGACCGGGTGCGGGAGAGTCTGTTCAACATGCTCGCCCACGGCCTCGACCTCGATTTTGCAGCGGCGCGGGTCGCCGACATCTTCGCGGGCACCGGGGCGCTCGGGATCGAGGCCCTGTCGCGGGGAGCGAAGCACGCGACCTTCGTCGACAATCACCCGGCCTCCCTCGCCCTGGTGCGCCGCAATCTTGCGGCCCTCGGGATCGGCAGGGAAGCGACCGTCCTCAAGGCCGATGCGACGCGCCTCTCTGCGGCAGGCAGCCCCTATGACCTCGTCTTTCTCGATCCGCCCTACGGCAAGGATCTGGTGACCCCGACCCTTGGCGCTTTGCTTGACGGCGGCTGGGTCCAGGCCGGGGCCATCGTCGTGATCGAATGCGCGTCCACCGACGCCCCCGCCCTTCCCGACCGGTTCGGGACCGAGAAGGAGCGGGAGATCGGTGACACCAGGATCCTCATCACCCGCGTGCGGTGACGCGCCGGGCGGTCCTTACCAGTCCACCTGGGCGCGGACGCCGAAGGCGTTGCCCTTGTTGTCCGGCCCGCCGTAGGGATTGGCCGCCGTTCCCTTGGCGTTGAAATGGACCCAGTTGACCATCAGGCGGGTATAGCGGTTCGGATGCCAGTTGAGGCCGAGGGCGAAATTGTCCTCGCTGCCGCCGAAGACGAGATCGTCATTGAGATCGAGGGTGGAGAACCGGGCGGCAAGCTCCAGCGCGCCCCAGCCGCCTTCGCCGAGGGGTGACGCCGGGATGACGCGGCTTGCGACGCCGGTCGCCGCATTGTAGGGCCGCATCTCGCCGGTCAGCACCCAGCCCGCCTGCACATAGGCCCCTTCATAGGTCTGGCTGGCGAGGCCGCGGTAATCGGCCCAGTTGCGCATGTATTCGGTCTGCAGGGTGAAGGGGCCGAAGATGCCGAGGAATTCGACCCCCGCGGCCGTCGTCCCCTCCGCCGGGAGGGCGCCGGTATCCACGAGGCGGGTATCGAAGATCCGCACCTCCGGCCGCTGCTGGATGCGCAGGGTCTGGTCGTCGGTGAGCTTCTTGTGGTGCCCGCTCGCGCCGAGGTGGACGACCATGCGGTCCCTGAGCACGGGCGCGACGGTGGCGCGGGCGGCGATGCCGTAGCCCTCGTCGCCGTCAAGCTCGGTCCCCGGCGTCTCGCCGAAGGCGGTGAAGGCCAGCGACCAGTTGTCGCCCGCGGTCGCAAGCCCGATGCCGAGGCTTTCGCTGAAGCCGAAGACCACGGGCAGCGAGCGCTCCATGAGCATGGTGTGCTGCTGGCCGGTCAAATGGTCGAGCGAGAAGACCGGCTTCTGGTTGCCGATGGTGAGCGTCCAGCCGGGAAGGCCGAGATAGCGGATATAGGCATCCTTCACCGTGACCTTGTCGCCCGCGAAATCCGCTTCCATCTTGTAGGCCCAGTCGGCGCCGAGCTTGCCGGTCATGCCGATGCGCACCTCGCGCAGGGTGGAGCCGCTTGGGTAGTCAACGCCGTCCGTATCGCTCGCGATCGCCCAGTAGTCGGCCAGCACCCGGCCCTGCAGGCGGGCGCTGAAGCGGCCGTCGGCGGACGCGATCTCGGGCCCGCCGGGCCATTTCACCACCGGGCCGTCCGCCGGCGCGGGGGCAGAGGCCGGGGCGGGAGCAGAAGCAGGAGCCTGGGCCGGCGCCTCACCTTTCGCCGGGGCTGCTGCGGGCGCGGCCGCATTCCGGCGCTCCAGCGCCTCGAGACGTGCGCGCATGGCCTCGATCTCCGCCGCCTGCTTGCGGATGAGCTCGAGGAGTTCCTCGGTGGTCTGCGCCGCGACGGGCGTGGACAATACGGGACCGGCGACGGCCGCAAGCGCCATAAGGCTCGCGCCCGCGCGCAACAACCTGGGTATACGCATGATTTTTCCTTACTTGTCTGCGGCGGAGGTAACCCTGCCCACCTGTTGCCAGTGGCCCGGATTGACGATCACGGTGCCCGCGCCGTCGAAGCGCAGGACCAGGGGATAGCGTCCGGGCAGAACGAAATCCGTATCATTGACGGGTTCAAGCGCCGTCCGTGAACCGCGGCGGATGGCGTAGACGTCCCGCTCGCCCGTGGCTTCCGCATAAAGCCGCCGGCCTTCCGACGTGATGCGGAGGCTCGCGAACGGGCTGAACACATAGTCCCCCGCAAAGCTGCGCAGACGTTCGGGCTCCGGCCTGATCTTGCCGGGCTTCGGCGCCACCGGCTGTTCCGGGACTGAAGCAAGGATCGCATCCCACATCACTTCGGACGCGATGACGCCGAGCTCCGCCGAGGTGAAGACGGGTTCCTCGATCTCCGCGGTCGAGACCGCATAAAGGACGTCGCCGTCGAAGATGGTGGCGAAGGGCTGGATGCCGCGGGCCATGGAGGTATGGACCTGCACCGCAAGGCGCTGCAATTCGGAAGGATCCAGCTTCTGGTTAGTGACGACGAGGCTGATCGTGGTGTTCTTGCGCTCGCCCGATGTTTCCTTCTTCGCCGGATAGGCGGCGAGCAGATCGGCGGCGCGGAGGTTCTTCGCCGGGCCGTCGGGCCCATAGCAGGCGACGACGCGGCCGTCGCGGTCGGTGACGACGCCCAGGGCATTGACCACGGTGAAGGCCGCGATCTTCACGTCGCCGATCTGGCGGAAAGCGCCGCCCTGCCCCGACAGCGCATTGCAGCCGAAAAGCCCGCCGGTGACGGCGAAGCGCCCCGCGCCCTCAGCACCGAGGGGGAACTTTCCGGGCCGCGCCGCCCGGAAGGCGGCCTGGGCCAGCTTCTTGTCGGGATAGATCTCATTCAGGCGGCGCGCGCCGAAATCGAAGATGATGGAGCCGACGGACAGGGCGATGTTGGGCTCGAGCCCGAAGGCGTTGCCGTCGCGGATGCCGTCGTCCTTGAGCGCGGAGGCGACCGCCGTCGCGGCCTCGAGCCCGTACCAGGAGCCGCCGGCGAATACCACCGCATCAAGCTCAGCATAATCATAGCCGAGGCGCAGATAATCGCTGTTCACCGTTCCGGGTCCGCCCCCGCGCACGTCGATCGCAGCATATACCTTGCGGTCGAAATGGAAGACGGTGACCCCCGTCGGCCCTTCGGCATATTCGCCGGTTCCGACCCGGATCGCCGGCCAGTCGAATTCAAGGACCCGGTCGCCCTGATTGAGCCGGGGCTCAAGATCCTGCTGCACCCCCTGGGCCGCGGCGGCCGGAAGCGCTCCGGCAAGAATCGCGAGCACTGCGGCAAGGGCCGCGCCCATCTTCAAGACCTGGTCACGAAGCATCGATCGTCTCCCCCAGTCAAGCGCTCCGGCGCCGGGGCCTCCGCCGCCGCGTCCAGAGAATGAGGCCTAGGATAATCATGGCAACCAGCCACAATCCAACAAGGAATGTCACGACCCGCCCGGGGATGCCCCAGGCTTCGCCGTTATGGATCGGGTAGAAGGCCGAGGATGCGGCCCTGAAGGGCGCGGCGTTGAGGGCGTCGTGCCGCCCCAGGATCGCGCCGTCCCGGGCGTCCACATATACGACCGTGTGACCATAGATCTTCCGCAGCTCGCCCGGCTGGGCGATGCGCACCTTGTAATAGGGCGCGTCGTTCCGCGGCGGGTTGAGTACGGAGAAGCGCGATCCCGGAAATTCCGCGAGCGCCCGCGCAATGGCCGCGGAAGGGGTCACCGGCAGGGGATCGGGCAGTTGATCCACGGGCTCGACCGCGGGCGGCGTGATCGCGCCGCCGAACCAGTCCTCCACATAATCGTCCCAGATCATGAGGGCGCCTGCCGTAACCACCACCATCGCCGGCATCGCCACCCACAGGCCAAGCGCGCGGTGGAGCCCGTAGGCGAAACGCTGGTTGAGCTCCGGCTTCGGGAATGTGAGCGCCTGCCGCCACTGCCGCGCCCGCGGCCAGGCAAGGCGCAGGCCGAGGCCTATATTGGTGAGAAGGAAGATCCCGCTCACGCCGAGGAAAATCTCCCCGGCCTCGTCCGCGAGAAGGCTCTTGTGGAATTCGAGAAGGATCTCGAAGATCCCGGCATCGAGCCGCTCGGGGTTCGACGGCAGGCTGCGCAGGACGCGGCCCTGGCCGTCGAGGCGATGGACCTCATAGTCGCCGCCGGCGTCCCGCAGATAGACGTCGAGCTGATCGAAGGCGCCGTCGGCCGCATAGATGAAGGGGATGGTCGCGCCCGGATGGGCCTTTTGGAGCCGCGCGAGCGCCGCGTCAAGGGCGGCCCCGTCCCGCGCCACGTCCGGCGCCCCGATCAGCCAGGAATCGATCTCGCGGTGAAAGACCAGGATCGTGCCGGTCAGCGCCTGCAGCAGCCAGAGCGCGGCCAGCGTGAGGCTGAGGTAGCGGTGGATCTTGCGGATGCCGGACAACATGGTCTGAGGTCACACTCCTGCAACGAATTTCGAATCTGCCGCCGTTCGGGCAAGCGGCTGCCTGCCCGCCGGGACGGCGATCTCATGCATGGGCCCTCAAAAAATTCCGCCCCGGCGGCGCTGTTCCGGGGCGGAGTTCTGGAGCAATCAGAAGTCGAAGCCGACCTTCAGGCCGAAGGTCCGGGGACGGGTCCGATTGGCGTTCTCCCAGGCCTGGTAGGGGTCGATGGACTTGTTCTCGTCAGTGAGGTTGAGCACATAGGCTTCCACATTGACGTTGTTCCACTGCGCCCCGATGCGGGCATTGACGAGGCTGAGCTTGTCAGACCACTGGGGCAGGAATTCCGCCGGGAAGCTCGAGCGGTCGATATAGCTCACGCGGTCGCGGTAGCTGTAGTCGATCCGGATGAAGCCCGGCACGTCCGGCTTCCAGGTGAAGTCGTAATTGGCCCCGAGGGTGAAGCTGAATTCCGGCACATAGTCCGTGGGGTCGCCCGGGAGGTTGACGGCATCCGTCGCCAGCACCTTGACCACCTCGCTGTCGATCCAGGCGCCGGTGGCGTTGAGCGCGAGGGCCGGAGTCGCGTACCAGGTCACGCCCGCCTCGATGCCCTTAACTTCCACCTTGCCGGTATTGGTGACCAGGGACTGCGCCGTGCCGTCGATGATCTCGAGGTTGCGACGGAACATGTCCTTGTATTCGGTGTAGTAGGCCGCCACCTCGAAATCGAGGACGCGCGGGATCAGGCTGCCCTTGGCGCCGACTTCGTAGCTGTAGACCTCTTCGGGATCATAGTTCGGAAGCGCGCCGCGATTGAGGCCGCCGGAGCGGAAGCCCTTGGCGATGCTGCCGTAGATGTTGGCGTTTTCGGTCACCGCATAGGAGATGTAGAAGCGCGGGTCGACGGAGTCGAACTTGTCTTTCTCGAAGAGGAAGCCGTCCCAGTTGGTCTTCTTGTCCTCGAAGTAGCGAACACCCGCACCCACCGTCAGGCGATCGGTGATGTCGTAGGACACATCGGCGAAGAGCGAGAAGGATTCGGACGTGTTGTCGTCGATATAGAGAAGATCCCGCAGGATCACCGGGCCGCCGACATCCACGTAATAGACGTCGTAGATCGAATAGAAGTTGTTCTCGTAGTCGCGGTAGAAGCCGCCGACCGTCCAGTGGAAGCGGCTTTCGCCGGTCGAGGTCAGGCGCACTTCCTGGGAGAACTGGTTGGCGTCCACATGGCGCGCATCCACGCTCGCCGCCCCGCCCTGATAGAAGGTCTCCATGCCGCCGATATAGGTGAAGGGATACTGGTGGCGATGGTCGATATAGGTGGTGGAGCTGAGAAGCTGGGCGAAGCCGAGATCGTAGGTGAGGTTGAGGTTGTAGAGGTCGTATTCGAAGTCCTTCGGAACGGTGAGCCGCGACGCATCCAGTTGCTCGGGGATGAAGTTGGTGCGGTCGGGCTGTTCATAGCCGAGGCCGAGGAAGGTGTTGCTGCGGAAGATCTGGATCGTGCCTTCAGCCTGGAACCTGTCGGTGATGTTCCACAGGATCTTGCCGCGCACCCACTGGACGTCCTGGCCGTTGCCGTCCTTGACGCCCGCTTCCGGCTGGTCGATCCAGCCGCCGCCGTTCTCGATGCCGCCGGCGATGCGGATCGCAAGCTTGTCCTCGACGATCGGGGCGTTGACCATGGCGTTGATCTTCTGGCCCCATTCGCCCTCCTCGACCAGATAGCCTTCGGCTTCCACGCGGCCTTCGAACCGGGTCGGATCGGCGCGGCGGGTGATGTAGCGGATGGCGCCCGCCAGCGCGCCCTGACCGTAGAGGGTGCCCTGCGGGCCCTTCAGCACTTCGACCCGCTCAAGGTCGAAGGGACGGAAGTCCAGCTGGTTGAAGCCGTCGAGGCTGAGGGGCGCGTCGTCCATGTAGACGCCGACGAGGGCTTCGGAGCCCGAGGCGTTGGCAAGGCCGCGCATGAAGATGGTGTAGCTGCCCGGCCCGTCCTCGCGCATGGTGAGGCCGGGGACCGCGAAGGACAGATCCTGCACGTTGGTGACGCCCCGCTGCAGCAGTTCCGCGCCGCTGACGGCGGCGACGCTCATGGGCACGTCGATGAGGCGCTGCTCGCGCTTCTGGGCCGTGACGACGATTTCTTCGAGATTGAAGTCCGCGGCCTGCGCCGCGACAGGCAGCAGAGCCAGAACAGATACCAAGCCTTGATACAATTTCTTCACGTTCCCCTCCCGGTGGCAGGCTTATGTTACGAGCCTAGATTGCGGCCCGGCCGTTGTGTTGAATAGTTGCGAATTTTGACCGTCGTGGTGCTTGTGGATCACCAGAGCGGCGCCGCGGGACCCATGTTCCGTCCCGCGATCGGCGAGCCCGGCAGCGGGCGGTAGTCGCCCCCAACCCGGGGATCCTGGGTCACCAGGTCCAGCACCTCGACCCTGCCGCCCTCGCCTGCGGTCGGGAAGTCCGCCTCGTTGCCGAAGAAGGCGCTGTGGCGCACTGTTATCACCGCCTCCCCCTCGGCGCGGGCGCCATAGGGCCTGTTGCGCAGGATGAGCGCGCGCTCGACCTCGACCCGCGCCCGCTCCCTGGCGAAGATCCCGTCGTCCTCGTTGCCGTCGAAGACGGCATGTTTCACGCGGATGCGAGAATCCATGTATGCGGCGATGCCAGCGGAATCGTTGTTGCGGAAGACGGCGTTCTTCAGTTCGAGCTCCGCATCCTCCTCGGTCCAGACGCCGATATGGCCGTCGAGCACCTGAAGGCCGTCCGCCGTCACATGGCTCCGGTCGCGGATCGAAAGGCCCATCTTCCGGATCCCCTCCATGCGCACCTGCGCGATTGCCGCGTCGGCGCCGATCAGGAAGATGCCGTGGCCGTCATAGATGTCGTCCTCCTCGGCCTCATAGCGGAAGTTGCGCAACACAAGTTTTTCAAAGCGCAGGACGCCGCCCCTGGCGACGATGGCGCTTGCCGGTGCGCCCGGTCCGCCGTCGAGGATCGTGCCCTCCTCGCCGCGGAAGGTGACGCTCTTGTTCTCGGTCACCACATAGCCGCGCACCACCAGGTCCTGAAACGGAACGTCGCGGGTCGATCGCGGGCTGTAGGTTCCGGCGCGGATCAGGATCACGTCGCCGTCTTCCGCCGCATCGGCCGCCTGCGGCAGGCCATCGTCACCGCGGAAGTCGCAGTCTTCCCGCGCCGCGTCTTCCGGACAGACGACGAGGGTTGCGGCCGCAAGCGGCCCCGCCGCGGACAAGCCGGCGGCAAGGGCAAGCCCCAGGATGTTGCGCATGAGAGGTCTCCTTCCCGTGGCAGGGTCAGTCGCGGCCGCCAAGCCGCAGGATGCGAACGAGGGGGCCCCGGAACGCGATGGTCACCACCGCGCCGCCCGCAACGATGAGCCCATGGAGCGCCCAGAAGGCCGCGGGCGACAGGGGCTGGTAGAAGCGGCCGAGCCAGCCGCTCGCCATGCCGCCCGCGAAGATCGAAAGATAATAGGCCCCGACCATCATGGCGTTCACCGACAGGGGCGCGGCGCGGGAGACGATCGCCAGCATGATCGGCCCCACATAGAGGAAGCCGATGGCGCAGATGAAATGGAAGACGGCGGGCCAGAACAGCCCCACAGCCTTGCTGCCGGTGACGCCTTCCCCGAGGCTCAGCCAGAAGCAGGCGGCGGCGAATACGCTGCAGCCGATGATGATCTTGGTGAGGTCCCCGGGCTCCGCCCCGGCGCGGGACTGCCGCCGCCAGAACCAGATGACGAAGGGCGCAAGCACGAGTACGGCGAGGGAATCGAGCGCCTGGAACCAGGTGATGGGGACGAGCAGGCCGAGGATTTCGCGATCCACCCGGTCACGGATCCACAGGGGATAGCTGTTCCAGACCTGGGACTGCGCCGTCCAGTAGAGGGCGGCGACGAAAAACAGAAGGAGAAGCGCGAGAATGACGACGCCGTCGCCCTTCTGCAGGCGCGGGGCGTCGACGCGCTGCCGCACCAGCTCGTCGGGCGGAAGATGGCGGCGGCCGGCGAGATAGATGGCGATCCCGATCATCATGCCGATGCCCGCGGCGCCGAAGCCGTAGTGCCAGCCGTAGAGTTCGCCAAGCGTGCCGCAGATGAGGGGGGCGACGAAGGCCCCCACATTGATCGCCATGGAATAGAGGGTGAAGGCCGCATCCCGCCGCTGGTCGCTGTGGTCGTAAAGGCGGCCCACCTGCGCCGCGAGATTGCCCTTGAGAAGGCCCGCGCCGAGAATGAGGGCGGAAAGCGCGAAAAGGAAGGCCGCCTCGAACGCCATGAGGAAATGGCCGACAGCCATGAGCACGGCGCCCAGAGTCACCGCCCGGCGCTGGCCGAGCCAGCGGTCGCCGGCGAGCCCGCCGAAGACCGGCATGAAATAGATGAGGCCGATATAGAGGCCGAAGACCTGGGTCGCGAGGGCCTGAATGGAGAGCGGGCCGAACACCGCCTCCACGGCGGCGCGGAAGCCGCCGAATCCGACGACGTTCTCGATGGCCCCCGGATGCAGGAGATACCCCGCCATGTAGAGAACGAGAAGCGCCTGCATGCCATAGAAGGAGAACCGCTCCCACGCCTCGGTGAAGACGATGTAGGCAAGGCCCACGGGATGGCCGAGGAAGGTGCGCTCCGTGCCCGGCTGCTGCAGCGGGGCAGGCGTCGCGGCGGCGGCTTCTGCGTTCATGGGCGGCTCCGATCCGTTCATGGGGCGTCGCGTCCTGCGGCGGTGTCAGCCGAGGGCTTCCACCACGGCGTTGAAGAAGTCGTTGTCCAGAATGACCTCGGCGAAGCGCGGCTTGGCCCGGGCGCTCCACACCGCCACCACCACCCGCGCGCGCGGATTGACATAGATGAACTGGCCGAAGATGCCGCGCGCGGCGAAGCCCTCGTAGCTGCCGTCAGGGCCTTTGACCGGCCACCACATGAAGCCGTAATCCACCTGCGCGCCGCCGATCATGCGGGGCGAACCCGCTTCCCGGACCCAGCCTTCGGGCAGCACGCGCTCGCCGTCGATGATGCCGTCGTTCATGATGAACAGGCCGAAGCGGGCGTAATCCCGCAATGTCGCGCTGATGCCGCTGCCGGCGACCTCGAGCCCGTCGGGGGATTCGAGCCACCAGCTCGCGTCCCGTTCCATGCCCAGCTTCGACCAGATCTTGTCGGTCAGGTAGTCGGACACCCACCGCCCCGTCGCCGCATGGAGGAGCGCGCCCACCACATGGGTCTCGCCCGTGCTGTAGTTCCAGCGGGTGCCGGGCGCCGCGACCCGGGGCAGGGACGCCATGTAGCGCATGATGGCCCCCGGCTGCTGCCCGATCTGCAGTTCGAGAACGGCGCTGCGTTCGGAATTGGGGTTGGTATGCGTCTCGTCCCAATGGACGCCGGACGTCATCTGCAGCAGTTCGCGCACCGTGACGCCGTCATAGCCGCTCCCCTCGAGTTCCGGGAGATATCTGGTGAGCTGATCCTCGAGGCCGCCGATATAGCCGTCCCGGATCGCCGCGCCCACCAGGGTGGAGCTGATGGATTTCGCGACCGACATGGACATCCAGCGCGTCGCGCGGTCGTTGCCCGCGCCGTAATATTCCATGGCGATCCGGCCGTCCTTGAGGATCAGAAGCCCGGTGACCCGGTTCCGCGACACATAGTCGTAGATGTCGTAGACGGTGCCGTTGGCGGGGATGGGGAAATCCTCGAGCTGGCGGTGATACAGGGGAAGCTCCAGCACCTTCTCCCCGCGCTTCACCGTCCGGGTCGGGAACAGGCGGTCGATGTTGCGGAAGGTGCTGACCTGCAGGTCGGGAAAGAGCTTTCCCGCATAGGCGCGGCGCACGTCGCCGATCTCCTCCGCCTGTGTCCGCCCCGGTCCCGCCTCGCGTTCCGCCATCCTCGTCCTCACGTCTTTCATACACTGCAATGCGCCGACAGGCGGCGCGTCCGGTCAGGTTACAGGTCCCGCCGCACCGCCCGGGAGGTGCCAATCATGGCGCAAGCGGTGCGGCAGGGTCACCAATTCACGCATCTTCCAGCAGGAGATCCTCGAAAAAGGCGCCATAGGCCTTGCCGGGATGCCGGATCTGGATCTCCAGCACCCAGAGATTGGCGGACGGCCGGAACGGCACGTCGGCGAGGGTTCCTGCGTGATAGACATTGTGGGGGAAGTCGGACAGCCGGTGGCCGTCCATCCTGAGATTGAGCTCCCAGCCGAGATCGGCCGCCGTTTTCGCGGCGAAGGCATAGAGTTCCTGTCCCGTCAGCCCCTCGCGCCGCCACTTGTCATGGACGATGTGGAACACCTCACGGGCGTCGCGGGCGCAGCGCGCCATCTCGGGATCGTTGCCGACGACGAAGGTCTCGCCCGCATCCCCTTCATAGCCATCGAAGACGGGACCGATATCGATGAAGAAGATGTCGTCGTCACGAAGGACGGTCCCCGGCTCCGACGCCTCGCTGAAGTTCTTGAGCGTGTTGGCGCCGAACCGCACCAGGATCTTGTGCCAGCCGCGCCGCATGCCGCGTTCCTTCAGCATGTCGGTTGCAAGCTGCACCGCATCCTCCTCGACCATGCCGGGCCTGATGGCGGCGGCGATGTCCTGAAGCGCCTCGCGGGTGCGGCGGCGCGCCTCAAGAAGCTTTTCGAGCGAGAAATGCTCGCCGGTGCGTTCTTCGGGTTTGGGGCTTTGGGATTGTGTCATGGGTTCTGAAGCCTTGTCGCGAGGGGCCCGTCAATTATGGGCCCAGGTTTCGTTCCAGTCGAAGCCGGGATTGTCCTCGAGCTCCCAGAAGAACTTGCTGCGCGGGCGGGGATGGTTGCCGATCTCGTTCATGGTGAAGGCGTCATAGAGGCGGCCGTTCACCATCACCCGGCTCACGCTGATGCTGGTGCGGATATCGGCGAGGGGATCGGCGTCCATGATGACGAGGTCGGCGAGCTTGCCCGCCTCGAGGCTGCCGATCTGGTCGTCGATCCCAAGCGTCCGCGCGCCATTGAGTGTGGCCGCCCGCAGCACGCGGTGATTGCTCATCCCTCCCTCGGCCATCAGCCACATCTCCCAATGCATGGACGCGCCCTGCACCTGGCCGTGGGAGCCCACATTGACGATGGCGCCCGCGTCATCGAGCTTTTTCATCGAGCGCGCGACGGAGCGGAAGCCGATCTCCCACAGCTCGTCGGCCACGTGGATGCTGGTCATGCCGCGTACATGCGGCGGCGCGGAATGCGGCGTATTGAGCGCGCTGTAGCTGCTGGTGGTCTCGGCCACGAAGGCCTTGAGGCGGGGATCCTCCCAGGCGCGGGTGGTCTGGTAGATGTAGTTCTCGCCCATGAATTCGCCGAAGGTGGCGATCAGCGTCGGCGTATGGGCCGTCGTGCCCCTGGCGAGGAGCGTCACCAGATCCTGGTAATAGTTGGCGATGGGCAGGTTGTGCTCGAGCGCCGTATGCCCGTCGAGGATCATGCCGAGATTGAAGTAGAAATTGCTCTCGCCCTCGACGTCCACCATGATCCCGGCCTTGCGCGCGGCCTTGATCAGCATCTGGCGCTGGCTGCGCATGGGCTGGCGGTAGCTCTTGACGATGGCACCGCCGAGCGCCTGCTTGCGCGCCATCGCCGCCTCGGCGTCCGCAAGCGCGAAGATCGGCACATAGGTGCCGTCCACCTTGCCCTCGCGGCCGAACATGACGCTGCCGACTCCGATCGCGCGCGGCCCCACCATGACGCCCGCGCGGTTCATCTCGCTCACCGCGTAGCTCGGAAGTTCCGAGCCATAGGGGTCGTAGTTGGTGGTGACGCCAAAGGCGAGGGACGCGTAATGGGCCGGCTGCTTCTCGGCCATGAGGCCGGAGGAGGTGTAGTAGCAATCCTCGAGATGGCCGTGCATGTTGACGAGGCCCGGCATCACCGTCCTGCCCGCAAGGTCGATGACCCTGGCGTCAGACGGTATTTCCACGTCCGCCGCCGCGCCCACGGCGGCGATGCGGTTGCCGCGCACGACGAGCGTTCCGCCCTCGATCACCTCCTCGCCGCGCATGGTGATGATGCGGCCGTTGGTGAGCGCAAGGACGCCCGCCGGCCGGTCCGACTTTGCCACAAGGCCCGCGATGGCGATCAGCTTGCCCGTGCCCCCGCCCGTCCGGCTGCCGTGGATCTGGTCGCCGAGCGACCAGTACAAAGCGCCGTCCGGCGTCCAGGTGATGTCGTAGCCGCCAAGATCCGTGAGCCTTGTTACCGGCACCTCCCCGCTCGTGGCTGAAATTTCGATGGGCCGCCCCGTCTCGCGGTAGGGCGTCACGTAATATTGCTGGTATTCCTTGAAGGCGATCCAGCGAAGGTCGGGGCTGATGGCAAGGTCGGACCGGTCGGGGCCGCGGGAGACCGCATGCTCCCGGATGTCGTGGCCGTCGCGGTTCATGCTGCGGATATGCCGGGTGAGACCCGCCGCCGACCATTCCTCCTGCCGGTAATAGATGCGGTCGCCGTCGGGCGAGAATTGCGGCCGGTCGCCGCCATGCATGAGGAACCGCCCTTCGCCGCCCGCGCGCGGGATGACGTAGATCCCGGGCCTTGCGCCGAAGCCGCCGATGCATTTGTCGCCGTCCTCGATCTTGTAGACGAGGCTGCGGCCATCGGGGGAGAAAGCGGGCTGGCGCAGGATGCCGCGGCTTGCGACGAGGGTCTCGGCCCTTTTACCCGCCGCATCCATGACCTTGAGCGCGCCGCCGCGCTCGTCGCTCCATTCCACATAGGCGATCCATTTGCCGTCCCACGACCAGGCGGGCTCGAACTCCATGGCATCACTTGTGGTCAGCCGCTCTGGGGCGCCGTCGGGCAGCGTCTTGCGCCACAGGCGGCCGAGCGCATGGAACAGGATGGTCCTGCCGTCGGGCGACGGCGCGATCTGGCGGATGGCCCTCACCGTGAAGCTGTCGGGGGACAGATCATGGGGGAAGCGAGGCGCCTCGGTGATGCGGTGACGGGCGGTCGCCGCGAACGGAATGTCCGCCCGCGCGCCGGTATCCATATGGATCCGGTGCAGCTTGCCGCCTGCCCAGATGGCCACATGCCGGCTGTCGGGGAACCAGGCGAAGCGGGGGTAATAGGCCCCCTGCCCCAGGAAATCCGCCTGCCCGTCGCGCTCGAGCCCGTCGAAGACCGGGCGCTGCTCGCCGGTCGCGAGATCGAGGACGAACAGGACGGTCTTGTCCTTGACCCGGCGAACGAAGGCCAGCCGCTTGCCATCCGGCGAGATGCGGGGCGACATGGCGCCGCCGAAGCCCGCCGCAACCTCTTCCGTGCGGCCGGTCTCCATGTCGCGGCGCCTGATCGCGTAGTTGATGTGGCTCGCGTCCACATAGACCACCGACCGGGCGAGCGGCGTCACCTTTTCGCTGTAATAGAGGAAGCGGCCATCGGGGGAGAATTCCGCCTCATGCACATGCTCCCCGTTGGCGGGCGCGGGCACGATCACCCGCCCCGCGCCCCCTTTCGGGTGATAGAGGCGAAGTTCGGACGCCCGCATGAAATCATGGCCGGGGAGCAGCCGCGCCGCCACCACATGGCCGTCCGGCCCCCAGTTGGCGCCGGTGATGCCTGCGACCGTTTCGGCCGTGACCTGGCGCGCATTGCCACCGTCGGCGTCCGACAGCCAGACATTGTCACTGCCGCTTTCGTCGCTCACATAGAGGATCTGCCTGCCGTCGCGGCTGAAGACCGGATTGCGCTGGATGGCGGGTCCGCCATGGACGAGGCGCGCCGTGCCGCCCGATGCCGGGATCGCATAGATGTCGCCGAGGAGGTCGAAGACGATGGTCTTGCCGTCCGGGCTCACATCCAGGCTCATCCA